>JAIRQC010000057.1 GCA_031256675.1 Rikenellaceae bacterium | reverse complement strand
CAAGTTGCAACGCATGAAGCGAGGTAAGAACATCTACCTGACCTTGCAGCTTGGCATTTTCACGGCGTGTATTCTCAACAATGGCTTCAGCTTCAGCCTCATTCTTTTTAGCCTGAGATTGAGACAGTGCAATACCGGCAGCAGCGGCAGCACCTTCAATAAAATGCAACTGGGGGGCCTGAGCATGAGCATTAGCAGCCTGTGGAGCACTTTCAGCATGTGGAGAAGAGACGGAGCCAGCATTGGAAGCACCGGTTTGAGGGGCTACAATACTTTTGCCACGCAGAAGTTCACGCAGAATGATCCTATACCCCATTGCGGGTAGTGACCGTCGACAGCAACACCAGAGATTATTTCATCCGGCTGATAGAAATACATTCCCAATACAGGGCCGTTGGCGTCAACTACAATCAAACTATCCGCGCCCTCAAAGCCAATTTTGGCGAGAAGCGCGGGCTTCAGATGCCCTATCGTCTCGAGAAAAGACCGTCGAACTGGTGCAAATCAGCAGGGAAATTATCGCCCTGACCACCTTAGATTCGCCACCGAATTGTTAAACGTTCGGGAAAATGGATAGAAAAGGTGATTTTCGTAGTTATTTGCATTTAGGCGGATGCTGCGAGGTTCGGGATAACAGTTCCGTACGGTACCGAACGTCCAAGGTAAAGTTGGGCCAGCCTTACCTGATTTTGCGATACCGTTACGATGTGGTTCCGGTGATTCCTTTTTTATTCTTGTGGCTTTCGGAACTTCGGACTACCCCGACGGCATTTCGTATTGGGTAAAGTCTACAGGCCTTTCCCCTGTCGGAAACAGGTTCGAACTGTACGAAAGTGATGTCGAGATAGGCAAAGGCGGCCGTATCAGTCGGCCTGTTTTTATGGTTTTTGTAAGAAAACGGCAGAAAAAGTTTTGGGTGCAGGGAAATGCGCCTTAACCCGGCAAACATATTCCATTCCCCTGCCATTTCAAGGCGCATTTTCCCCCGCCCTGATTTTCCCATAATTTTTTTGCCGTTTTCCCTTGCATAAACCATAAAAATGTGCAGTTCCGTAAAGGTTACGTTACACTATGCTAATATGGGCGTCCCGTGTAGTTTTGAGTGAGACACCCTATCTTATCGAAGCGAGACAACTGTCCACTGCTCAGATCAGACGGCGCACAGTCCGACCGCCATCGACGGAAACAGCATATTCATGTCAGTTGGGCTCGTATCCCTTGAATTTGTCGAACAGACGTTTCAACTCACGCGCCTTTTCGGGGTATCGGGCCAGAACGTCGACCCTTTCGCCCGGATCGCGATGCAAATTGAACAGCTCAGTTGTCGCAGGCCGATCCTTGTCCAAAGCAATCTCCCTGTATTTCCATCCGCCGTCCCTGACCGCTTCGAGCCGACCGTTATTTACAAGATATATCGGACGGTGAACATATTTATTCCTGTCGGCTTTGCCTGTCAGCAGATCAGCTATTGACTGTCCGTCCAATGTCCTGCCTTCGGGCAGCGGCGCGTCGGCCAGTTCTGCCAATGTAGGCAGCACGTCCACATTGCTGATCGGATTAAAGAGTATTCCCCGTTGCAGATGATTCTTCCAAAAAATGATAAAGGGTTCGCGCACGCCGCCCTCGTAAGTCTGCCCTTTTGAGCCGCGAAATACGCCTGCTGCGCCGACATGCCACCGTTCTGTTACGCCGTCGCCCGACATTCGGTTGGGGTATTCGATCCATGGGCCATTGTCGCTCGAGAAGATAAAAATCGTGTTTTCGTCCAATCCCCTCTCTTCGAGCGCATGCCACAATGAGGCCAGACTTTCGTCCAACTCCTCGACCACCGCCCCCAACTCGCCGCCATGTTCGAACTGTCGTGGACGGGCGGCGAAAGCAACCGGCAGATGGGGCATATTATAGGACAGATAGAGGAAGAACGGCGTATCGTAGCTCTGCTCATTTACGAACCTGATGGCCTCCTGCGTATAAAGCGTTGTGAGCAGAGAGTCGGATGGACGGACAACCTCGGGCGTCAAGTCGCGGAAAATCTTGATGGTGGTGTCGGTCCTTACATACGGGTCGCGGTAGTCGTGACTGTATAGCAGTCCGTAATAAGAGTCGAAACCCTGCGAGGTCGGATGGCTGAATGTGCGGTTGTCGCCCAGATGCCATTTGCCAATCATGGCGGTGTTGTAGCCCACGCCTTTCAATACTTCAGCAATGGTCGCTTCTTCGGCTGCAAGTCCCAGTGGCGATCCCGGCCCGATTGGATAGGGAAGGTTGAGCCGTGAGGCGTAGCGTCCGGTCAGCAGCGAGGCCCGCGAAGGTGTACTAGTTGGACTGGTGACCACGTAGTCGGTAGCGCGTACCCCTTCCGCTGCCAAGCGGTCGAGAAATGGGGTATGGATGACGGGATTGCCGTAGCAACTCAGGTCGGAATAACCCAGATCGTCCGTCAGTACGAAAATAATGTTGGGGCGTTGATGTCCTCGCTCATGACCTGCAACGCACGAGGCGGCGCACAAGGCAGTGGAGCCGACAAGGATCAAATTTGTTGTTTTCATCTCTTTCGTCTTTTATACAAGCCACAGGTTTAAAACGACAACTGATATTTAGTATAAAACGCTGTATATCAGTTGTCGTAGTCATCTGTCTGCTCGCTTTTTTTACCAGTTCGTGTTTTGTGTCAGATTTTTATTCAGGTCGCGTTCTTTCTGGGGAATCGGCCACAGATAGTCCCTGTCTGCGCGAAAGGAACGGTTTGCCGAACTTACCTGCACCACTTTGAACACGCCGCCGTCTTCGTATGTGACGCCGTAAATAGCTCTAGGCAACACCGTTTCGGCCGTTCGCCAGCGCCGTATGTCCGCCAGATGCAACCCCTCGAAAGCCAGTTCGACGGTGCGTTCGCGGCGGACGATTTCGCGGAACGCATCTTGGTCCTGTCCTACGGCTATATCAGCCAGTGACACATCATTGCGACCATTGCGGACGAGGTTCACCGCATCGTACACCGACTGCTCAATTTCGTTAAGTTCGATCTTCGCTTCGGCGTATATGAGCAATACCTCGGCGTAACGTAGCAGGATGATGTTAATACCCGAATTGCTTATGTCGGCGTAATCCTCCGTGTTGATATACTTTTTTATGAGGAATCCCGTGGTAGAGTTGCGGTAAGTTGTGCCTACCGCGTCGATCGTGCCGCTGTTTGGCGCTGGGTTGAATATGGTACCGTTCGGCAGCTGGTCGCCGTCGATATAGATAGAAAAGTGCAGTCGCGGATCGCGACCGACGTATGGATGGTTGGGATCGTAACCGCTGCCTGGTGCGCTGACGTCGACCCCTGCGTCCGTCTGATATAGATCGACCAGGGCTTTGGTCGGAACGTAACTGTTGTTGGCATTTTTCTGGCTGTATGCGGCCAGCAATGAGAAAGCGTTGTTCTTGTACAGGTCTTTGATAAACTGCTTGTCGAGTAACACCTCCGAATTGTTTTCGGCGACGTATTTGAACAGCGTTTCGTAGTTAGGCCAAAGCGTGAAGCGTGTGCTGGCGATTATATGTTCGGCTGCATCGGCCGCCTTGCGCCATTGGCCGGCATACAGGGCAGCACGGGCTTTAAGCCCGTGCGCTGCCCACTTGGTGATGCGCCCCCTGTCTTTGGCCTCGGCATACGTGTCGGGCAGATCGGTTGCGGCAGCTTCCAATTCTCTGTCGACGAAATCCCATATATCGGACACCGGTGTGCGTGTCAGGCTGCGTGCCTCGGCGAGCGTCAGCGATCTCTCGACCAGTGGCACATCGCCAAACAGTGAAGCCAACTTGATGTACTGATAGGCCCTGAGGGTGCGCGCCTCGGCTTTATAGCGTTTGGGCACAACCGGGTCAGCAAAAGCTACTCGGTCTACATTTTCCAGGAAATAGTTGGCGGCAGCAATACCTTTGTACGCCTCTGCCCAGCGAGTGTAAATCACCGTATTGAGCGCATCGTAATTGCCGTTGGAGATGTTGGCCTGCACATCGAACGGATCGTTGGTGTGGGCAATGTCGGTCATTGCATCGTAGGAGAATATCACTGTTCCCTCGAGGTCGCTGTAGAGCGAGTTGACGGCCAGCAGTGCATCGTTGGGCGACTGCCAGTAGATCTTTGACGAAATGCGGTCATTAGGGACGGTGTTCAGCAGGTCGGCATCGCAGGAGACAACGCTCGGAATAAGGGACGACAGGAGCGCTACGCG
>JAIRQC010000034.1 GCA_031256675.1 Rikenellaceae bacterium | reverse complement strand
AAAATACTGAACTAAAATAACCTCCACCTTCACTCAACAACATCACATCCGCAAAGGAAAAACATTGAGTGTTCCGGGGCCGGAGGCTGCTTCCCAACTTTTTAGTCACAAATAAGAAAACTCTTAAAAAGTTTTTTTACCTTTGTGAGTTCGGAGTTTGTCCGGCATTTTCTGCCCCGCTCTTTGGCCCGCAAACAGACGCCTTTGCAATATGGCCTGGCGTCGGTGGGGCCCCATTTTGACCCTGTCGGCCTTTAACCATATTGGCCTGGCCCCATGTAACATGGGACAGCCTCGTCAGCCAGGCAACAGGGACAGAAACAGTCGGCAGAAGAGACCGAACACGCGCTTAAACTAAATGAGAAAGTTTTGAAAAGGATCAAAAACGCCCTGATCTCGGTATATTACAAGGAGGGGCTCGACAGAATAGTTGCGGCGCTCGACGGCGCAGGCGTAACGGTTTACTCCACGGGAGGGACGCTTGACTTCATCAAAAGCCTTGGCGTAGAGGCGCGGTCGGTCGAAAGCCTAACGGGTTACCCGTCGATCCTCGGCGGACGGGTCAAAACGCTGCATCCAAATGTCTTCGGGGGCATTCTCGCCCGCCGCGACAACCCGCACGACGGCCAGCAGCTGGAAGAGTACGACATTCCGGTGATCGACCTGGTGATAGTCGACCTCTACCCTTTCGAACAGACCGTGGCGTCGGGGGCGACGGAGCAGGCCGTCATCGAGAAGATCGACATCGGCGGCATATCGCTTATCCGCGCCGCCGCCAAGAATTACAGGGATGTGGTGGTAGTGGGGTCGGTCGACCGGTACGACGAACTGTACCGGCTGCTCGTCGAGCAGGATTGCTGCACCACGCTCGAACAGCGCCGCCGTTTCGCCGCGCACGGCTTCAACATCAGTTCGCATTACGATAGCACAATATTCAACTATTTCAACCGCGCCGAACAGCTGCCCGCCTTCAAATGCAGCATCATGGAGGGCGAGGCGTTGCGCTACGGCGAGAACCCGCACCAGAAGGCAACCTTCTACGGCGTTCGCAGCGCAATGTTCGACCAGCTCCACGGCAAGGAGATCTCCTACAACAACATGCTCGACGTCGAGGCGGCGGTCGGTCTGATCGGCGAATTTTCCGAGCCTGCGTTCGTGATTATCAAGCACAACAACGCCTGCGGCGTGGCAGCGCGCCCGACACTGTCCGAGGCGTGGGAGGCTGCACTCGCCTGCGACCCTGTGTCGGCATTCGGCGGGGTGCTGATCTGCAACCGCGAACTTGACGGGGCCACAGCCGCCCGGGTTGGCGAGATATTTTTCGAGGTGATCCTCGCCCCCTCCTATTCGGAGGAGGCCCTCGCCGCGCTGCAAGTCAAAAAGAACCGCATAATCCTCCGGCTCAAAGAGTTCGTCCGTCCGGACAGACAGTTCCGGTCGTTGCTGGGCGGCGTGGTGGAGCAGGAGCGCGACGCGCAGGTAGGCGGTCTCGACAGCGAAGCCAGACCCGTAACCACCCTCCTGCCGACCTCCGAACAGCTTGCAGACCTGATATTTGCCAACAAGATAGTCAAGCACTCCAAAAGCAACGCCATCGTCCTGGCCCGCAACAACACCCTGCTCGCCAGCGGCATAGGCCAGACCTCGCGCGTCGACGCTCTCAATCAGGCCATAGCCAAGGCCAAAAGTTTCGGTTTCGACCTGCGCGGCGCCGCGATGGCCTCCGACGCATTCTTCCCGTTTGCCGACTGCGTCGAAACAGCCTGCAAAGAGGGAATAACTTCCGTGATCCAGCCCGGCGGCTCAGTCCGCGACGCCGACAGCATCGAATACTGCAACAAAAACAACATGGCGATGGTATTCACATCCATGCGACACTTCAAGCACTGACCATGTTCTGGCCGCAAGTTATTGCGGGACGCCGCATATGAGTGAGAAGGCCCGATGGATGATTTAACAAATTAACTGCCGAGAAACACGCTTATATGCAAAGGACTTCAATTTGGGTTGGCAATGAAACATTGTGTTTTGGGCAAATAATGCAGCAGGAATGCAAATAAAAATTTAAGAATATGGGAGTTCTTTCGTTGACACAGGAGTTGGCCATAGATCTGGGGACAGCCAATACAATCATTATTCACAACGGGAAGATTGCGGTGGACGAGCCGTCGATCGTGGCGTTGGATTACCATTCGGGCAAACTGATCGCCATCGGGCATCAGGCCAGGCAGATGCACGGCAAAACGCATCAGAACATCAAGACAATCAGGCCGTTGAAAGACGGCGTCATTGCCGATTTCAATGCCGCCGAACTGATGCTGCGCGGAATGATCGGCAAGGTGCATACGGGGAGCCACTTTTTCGCCCCGTCGCTGCGAATGGTGATCTGCATCCCGTCGGGCTCTACCAATGTGGAGATCAGGGCTGTGCGCGACTCGGCCGAACATGCCGGAGGGCGCGACGTCTACATGATCTATGAGCCCATGGCGGCGGCGCTGGGCGCAGGGCTCGACGTGGAGGCCCCTGAGGGGCACATGATCATCGACATCGGTGGCGGCACAACCGAGATAGCCTGTATCTCGCTTGGCGGCATCGTGTGCAGCGAGAGTATAAATGTGGCGGGCGACGTCTTCACCGAGGATATTCAGAGCTACATGCGCCAGCAGCACAACATGCGCGTGGGCGAGCGGACAGCCGAAGAGGTCAAGATCATGGTGGGCGCGGCGGTGACCGACTTGGACGATGAGCCGGACGATTTCGAGGTGATGGCGCCGAACATCCTCACGTCGCTGCCATCGATCATCAACGTGTCGTACAGGGAGATAAGCTATGCGCTGGAGAAGTCGCTAATGAAGATCGACGCCACGATCATGAAGGTGTTGGAGATGATCCCGCCCGAACTTTATGCCGACGTGGCCCGCAACGGGGTCTATCTGGCCGGCGGCGGGGCGCTGTTGCGCGGCCTCGACAAGCGTCTCTACGAGAAGACCAATATTCCGTTCATCATCGTCGACGATCCTCTGCGCGCCGTGGCCCGCGGCACTGGAATTGCCCTGAAAAATATCGGGAAATTCTCGTTCCTGATAAAGTAATTCCAATCCTCGCAGCTTTATCGCTAAATAACCGCCACAGCGATATAGCGAGCAGGGGGGAGGGGAGTTTTTTTGTTTTTCTGTGTTTTGAGGTCAATGTGCTAATATTTAGCATATTGGTCAGATGCGTGGCGAGAATGCTGTGCGGTTTGGAGGCATGTCCGGCTCACGCAAAGGCTGCATTTT
>JAIRQC010000020.1 GCA_031256675.1 Rikenellaceae bacterium | reverse complement strand
ATAGTTGCGTATATCTCGCCGCACTGGAACTTCGAGGCGGATATTGACGCTCTCGAACAGTTCGACCCGAGGCTCGACGCACGTATAACCTCTGTATCCCAACAAAATACAGTCATTTTTCGACCTCTTTTGAAGGGTGACTGGTTTTCGACGGGTCGAAACTGTGATCCCATCATCCAAAGAACGGATAACGTGCAACTTGTGGCTTACAGCGTCTTGCGTGACACGACATCCTCCGTTGCGGGTGCCGAACAGTAATCCTGTTGGCATATCCTTGAACGTGAACATTCTCGAGCGTGAACTGGCATCAGATAAATATACAGATAACATCCACCATGAAAAACTCTTTGTTTCAAATTACTAATAATGAATTAAAGCCAATAAGTTATTAATAATAATTTAATTAAACTACAGTTGCTCATAAATTCAACTTAACTTACAGCAAAATTGCCTCAAAAATAGCTATTCAACTGCGTAAAATCATTGGTGACAGTTATATAAAACCAGAGCCAGTTTTTTTTGCAAAAGAATTTCTTTTCTCGCCAAAACAGTTTAACTTTGCATGTGAGAAAGTGTTGGCATCCGGTGCGAAGTTGGCGGCGGAACTCAACTGTCCGGCTGCCTCGATCGACCGCAAGCAGTTTGTAACAGCATGACAAACAATCTCATGCGGCTTTTCATGCGGCGAGCAGGGATTGCCAATTAACCGTAAAACTATTACCGAACCGTTACCGAACCATGCAAAAAAACAGCCGTCAAGCAGCTGCCGTGTCACACTACACGGTAAATCAGAGCGCCCCATAACAAGATAAATACCTTAAACTTTTTGACGCAATCAACGCCGGAACAAATACCACCGTCGCACAGCATATCACGAAAACCGTCAACAAAAGCCGCTTCACTTTTCCATATAAATATCTGTCATACAAATAAATAGACCAAAATAAAATATTCGTCTCCGACTAAAACATGTTGCCCGTGGATTTTTTGAAAAACCGCGGAGACATAAAAAAATAATAAACGAGGAGGATAAAACTATGAAGGTGACGATTCAATCGGTAAAGTTCGACGCCGACAGGAAGTTGATCGAGTTTGTTGAGCAGAAGATCGGGCGTCTCGATCGGTTTATCGAGCGGGTGACTTCGGCGGAGGTGACCTTGAAGCTTGACAAGGATCACGATTTGGGGAACAAGGTGGCTGTCATACGGCTGGCTGTCCCGGGCGAGGAGTTGCTGGCAGAGGTGAGGAGCAGGAGCTTCGAAGAGGCGGTCGATCTGGCCATAGATGCGATCAAGAAACAGATAGACAAATATAAGGAGAAGTCCGTCGGCGAAGGGCGACGCGGCTAGGAGAAATAAGGTTACACGTCTCGCACCGTTGCGGACGAAGCGATACGATCCGGAAGATTAAGCCCTCCCTTGCCTTTGCAATGACGGGAACTCAACCGTCATTGCAAACAAGAGGAACCGTGCGCGGCAATCCGACAAGGCCGGAACCTTAAAAAATTTTGTTGTTATGAAATCCGACAATATAGCCTTCGACAAAACCATTGAAGGTATCATTGGCCATTACCTCCAAGGTCGTGAATTTGATTCTCACGCCATTATCAACACTTTCATAAAAGGATGTGAACAGGAGTATGTGAAACGGCTTACGGAGCATAAAGATGCCAAAAGTGCATTCAAGACTTTTCATTCCAGAATCGGCAAAGCCCTCAATCGGGCAGCTAAAAAGAATCTTATAAAAAAGAAATTGAAAGCGGATAACAATCCGGTGTTGCGCCGTAGTCTTAATATCAAAGGCTATGAATCGTATAATCACGTGTGGATAAAATTATAAACTAAGCCTTTGGCGAAATGTTGTTTGCAAAAAATAAGAGGCCCCGATAAGGGCCTCTTATTTTTTAACCGCCAGAGAGTTAGAGGTTGTTCAGTTCGTTGTATGTCGCGTTGACGGCGTTCTGCTGATAGAGGTACTTGCAGAATACGACGAGGTACATTATGCCGAGGGTGAGGCCGCCAAGGAGCAGTACGGTCAGTATGTACAGGCCAACGGAGAGCCCTTCGGGCTTGCCGTGACGGATGAGGTATGCGCCGCGGCGACTGATAAGCATTGCCTGCCACACGATGGAGTAAATGCCCAGGGTGATGATGGTGAAGATGATGTAAAGCAGTAACCCTGTGGTCTTTTTGCCATCTTCCTTGCAGGCGATGTTGGTTTCGCGGGCGAAGGCGTAGACCAGGTACCACCCGTAAATGCCGAGCGTGACGATCGACAGTAGCAGCGTGAGCCAGAAGCCGCGGTTTGTTGTCAGTTTTTCCACAATTTTGTTTGTTTTTGTGCCCTGTGTGCGGGCGTTAGTTAAACATTTATCAAAATGTTGCCTTGTGTCAGACAACATTTGTAAGATATTTCTATTTTTGCAAAACACAAAATTTCGGCACAAAAATTGTCAAAAAAATTTGAACATCGCTAATTAAAAATATCTGATGTTTTATTTCGATGATTTATTAACAAAAAATATATAATTAACAATCCCAAAATAATTTTGGTTTTGCACCTACTTTGCAACACTATAAGTTATACCCATCATCTTGTTCACGTCGACCCTACGGATGTAAATATAACGAGATTATAGGGCGTACTGCGCAGAGCGTACTCCTGTACGGTTCTTGTGAAAGAAACGGACGAAAGACCACCGATTCGCTGGCCTTTTACCTGCACAAAGCACAAAAGTGCCTAACCATGTGGGTAAACGTAAAACATTACTCATCGCTCATGCCAAATCGCGGAATGTAAGCAATCAGCGGCCAAAAGAAACAAAGTATGAAAAATATGTCTAACTTTGTCCGCAAACAGCACTAATACTTAGTATCTGTTTAAGTTTTGTGACGATTCTGCGTATAGTATTGATTAACGGTTGATTGCGAGGTTAATGATTTGTATATTTGTGGTTGCTGAACTCATAAGATGATAAAGATATTATCCGACCAATCAGACCGAGAGCCGGTACGAAGCTATTAGCGATGTGAGGTTTTAGAGACGACGAAGCGCATGGTTTAGACAGGACGAAAAAGATATATGCCGACGGCGGTTGTCGCGGCGAACCGGTTGAAAATATGAAAAATAAGCTCGGACGATATGGAGAGCACTTCGCAACGCGACAAGGCTACGGGTTTCAAACTTCTGCCAAAACGCCGGATCGTGCAGAGTACTTTTGCATAGTTCGAGAGTCTCTGCACACCGGCCAAAGATTATTGAGTATTTTGCAAAATCAAGCCAAATAATGACGATCTTCAACCCAACTACCCTAATAATCAACAAGATAAACCTCAACCAAAACAGATGCTAAAAATCGACAAGATAAAAACCTCAGCCAAAACAGATGCTAATAATCAGCAAGATAAAATCGACAGAATTATGAGAGTGATGACATTTGCGGCGGCGGCAGCCTGCATGGCGATGCTGGTCGCCGGGTGCAAGAAGGACAGGACAGACAAGACGGACAAAAATGACGGGAATGACAAGCGATTGGTCAGCATAGAGATTGCCGACAACCCGGACAAGATGAGTTATCTGCCGGACGAGGATTTCGACATGACCGGACTGGTCGTAAAAAATGTCTATTCCGACAATTCCAGAGAGCGGACGACAGATTATAATACTGTTATCGGCGACGTTCCGGAGAGCGGGACAGTTGCCGTTACGGTCGTTTCGACGATCGACAACTCGAAAACAGCCGGGTTCGAGTTCTCCGTCTCCAATCCCGATGTGAGGGGCGGGCTGCCTACCCTGTATATAAATACGCAAAACGGCGCGCCGATCACCTCGAAGGATACCTACATCAAGATGGACCTGAAACTCGCCTCGAACATCTCGGCCAACTGCCTCGAAAAGACGGGGCTCAAGGATGAGATTCGCGGCCGCGGCAATTCGACGTGGGGTAACCCGAAAAAGCCGTACCGGATAAAATTCAACAAAAAAACCTCGCTCTTCGGACTGGAAGAGGCCAAAAGCTGGGTGCTGCTGGCGGACTGGCGCAGCCCGACCTTTTTGCAGAACGCCATCGCTTTTGAGCTCGGGCGCCGCTTCGGAGTGCCGTTCACAAATCATTTTCAGCATGTCAACCTCGTGCTGAACGGCCAATACGAGGGGCTCTACATCCTGACCGAACAGGTGCAGGTCGGCAAGGGAAGGGTCGACATAGACGAGAACGCCGGCTTTCTGGCAGAGCTCGATTTCTATTACGACGAGGAGCCGAAGTTCACAACGGGCGGATACGGCCTCCCGATAATGATCAAGTCGCCGGAGTTGAACGGGGTCGGTTCCGATGCGGGGTACGCCTTTGTCAGGGACGCGCTCAACGCTTTGGAGACGGCGATGCGCTCGTCGTCGTTCCCGAACAGCGGATACCCCGACCTGATAGATGTGGACAACCTGGTCGATTTCCTGATGATCAACGACATTCTGATGAATTTCGAACTGCAAATGCCGGCCAGCGTCTACATGTACAAAAATGTCGGCGAAAAGATCAAAATGGGGCCGCTGTGGGATTTCGACTGCGGTTACGGCTACGAGGAAGACAACTCTACGTTCTTCAACGAATACGACGGACGGGTCGGCAAGTTCAGGCGGCGCGACAACGCGGGCACCGGGCAGGCATTCTTCCTGAGGTTCTTTGACGATCCGGCATTCGTCGCCAGATACAAGGCCCGCTGGAATGCAAAATACGCCGACATACAGACGATACCCGCCTTTATCGACGCACGGTACGACGAATTGAACAAATCGATGGCCCTGAACGGCCAACGGTGGACGGGTAAGGCAAATTATGCGATCGAGATCAGCCGCATGAAAACCTGGTGGGGCCGAAGGATAACATATCTGAATATGGAAATAAACAGGTAACAACGCCGCCACTCATTGCGAAGAGGTCAATAACAACAGATAACATAAAAATAATAAATGGCAGACGAGAAAATCATATTTTCGATGGTCGGTATCAGCAAGACCTTTACCAACCAGAAAAAAGTTCTGAACAACATCTACCTTTCGTTCTTCTACGGGGCTAAGATCGGCATCATCGGCCTGAACGGTTCGGGCAAGTCGACCCTGATGAAGATCATCGCCGGTCTCGACAAAAATGTCGAGGGCGAGGTGGTCTTTGCGCCGGGCTACACGGTGGGCTATCTCGAACAGGAGCCGAAGCTCGACGACACTAAAACCGTGCGCGAGACCGTCGAGGAGGGATGCGCCGAGGTGGTGGCGTTGCTGAAAGAGTACGAGGCGGTCAACGCCCGCTTTATGGAGCCGATGGACGACGACCAGATGGCGCGCCTCATCGAACGGCAGGGCGAACTGACCGAGCTGATCGACCAGAAGAACGGCTGGGAGCTCGACAGCGTGCTGGAACGTGCGATGGACGCCCTGCGCTGTCCCGACAGCGACCAGAGCGTCAAGACGCTGTCGGGCGGCGAGCGTCGCCGCGTGGCCCTCTGCCGCCTGCTGCTGCAACAGCCCGACGTGCTGCTGCTCGACGAGCCCACCAACCACCTTGACGCGGAAAGCATCGACTGGCTCGAACAGCACCTGCAACAGTACAAGGGCACGGTTATCGCCGTCACCCACGACCGCTATTTCCTTGATAATGTAGCCGGATGGATACTCGAACTCGACCGCGGCGAGGGTATTCCGTGGAAGGGCAACTATTCGAGCTGGCTCGAACAGAAGTCGCGCCGCCTCGAACAGGAGGAGAAGCAGGAGAGCAAGCGGCGCAAGACCCTCGAACGCGAACTGGAATGGGTGCGCATGAGCCCCAAGGCGCGGCAGGCCAAGAGCAAGGCGCGCCTGTCCGCCTACGACAGGATGCTCAACGAGGATGCGCGCCAGAAGGAGGAGAAACTCGAAATCTTCATCCCCAACGGCCCGCGGCTGGGCGACGTGGTGATAGAGGCCCGCGGGGTATCCAAAGCCTTCGGCGAGAGGGTGCTGTACGAAGATCTGAACTTCTCGCTCCCTCCGGCGGGCATCGTGGGGGTGATCGGGGCCAACGGCACGGGCAAGACCACGCTCTTCCGCATGATCATGGGGCTCGAAAAACCGACCGGAGGCGAGTTCCGCGTGGGCGAGACGGTCAAGCTGGCCTACGTCGACCAGCAACACAAGTCCATCGATCCGGACAAGTCTGTATATGAGGTGATCTCGCAGAACAGCGACATTATCCTGCTCGGCAATCGCTCCGTCAATTCCCGCGCCTATGTAGCCCGGTTCAACTTCTCCGGCGGCGACCAGGAGAAGAAGTGCGGCATGTTGTCGGGCGGCGAACGCAATCGCCTGCACCTGGCGCTGGCGCTCAAGGAGGAGGGCAACGTGCTGCTGCTCGACGAGCCGACCAACGACATAGACGTAAACACGTTGCGCGCGCTGGAAGAGGGTTTGGAGGGCTTTGCGGGGTGCGCCGTGGTGATCTCGCACGACCGCTGGTTCCTTGACCGCATCGCCACCCACATCCTTTCGTTCGAGGGCGACTCGCACGTGGTGTTCTTCGAGGGCGGTTACAGCGACTACGAAGAGCACAAAAAGCGCACGGGCGGCGACACTACCCCGCACAGGGTAAAGTATAAGAAACTTGTCGAATAGTTTGTTGTCCCGGGCACAGCTAATGTGTGACGGCAGGGCCGAAACGCAGTCATTGCGAGGGGGCCTGCCCTGAGCAATCCTGCGCCGACCCGCTTTGTCCTGCTTTGCCTTGCTTTGACCTGCTTTGCCCGCCGGTACTCAATAAATACAGTTTTCAATTCTATGGAAAAACCATCCATCCCAAAGGGAACACGCGACTTCTCGCCCGCCGAGATGGTGCGGCGCAACTATATGTTCGATACGATCCGCAGCGTGTTTGCGCTTTACGGCTTCGCGCCGCTCGAAACGCCCGCCATGGAGAACCTCTCCACGCTGCTCGGCAAGTACGGCGAGGAGGGCGACAAACTGCTGTTCCGCATCCTCAATTCGGGCGACTTTGCGTCGGGTGTGACCGCCGCAGAACTCGCCGACCCGCGCGCGCTGGCCGGACGGATCTCCGAAAAGGGGCTGCGTTACGACCTTACGGTGCCGTTCGCGCGCTTCGTGGCGCAACGCCAGGGCGAGATAGCCTTCCCGTTCCGCCGCTACCAGATTCAGCCCGTATGGCGCGCCGACCGACCGCAAAAGGGGCGTTACAGGGAGTTTTACCAGTGCGACGTCGACATGATCGGCTCGCGCAGCCTGCTGGGCGAGGTGGAACTTGTGGGGGTCGTCAATGAGGTTTTTCGCCGGCTCGGCGTCGCCGTGACGCTCAAAATAAACAACCGCAAGATCCTCGCCGGCATCGCCCAAACCATCGGCCACAGCGACCGGATTGTCGAGATCACCGTTGCCATCGACAAGCTCGAAAAGATCGGCATAGAGGCTGTCAACGCCGAACTCGTCGCGCGCGGAATCTCTCCGGAGGCCGTCGCCGCGCTTAAACCTATCCTTGAACTGTCGGGCGATAACTCCGATAAAATAAGTAAATTAAAAACCGTGCTTGCATGTTCGGAGATCGGGCTTAAAGGCGTCGAGGAGATGGAGAGCATTTTCGGCTATGTCGAAGCCCTCGGGATGTCACTCGACATCAGGCTCGACCTCTCGCTGGCCCGTGGGCTGAATTACTACACGGGGGCCATATTCGAGGTAAAGGCGCGCGACTACGAGATTGGAAGTATCTGTGGCGGCGGACGTTACGACGACCTTACCGGTATTTTCGGGCTGCCGAACACCTCCGGCGTGGGCATCTCGTTCGGCGCCGACCGCATCTATGACGTTATGACCGGGCTCGACCTGTTCCCCGAGGAGGCATCGCTGGGTACGCGCGTGATATTCATCAACTTCGGCGGCGCGGAAGAGATGGCTTCGCTGCGACTGCTGGCGCGGCTTCGTCAGGCAGGCGTCGCAGCCGAGATATATCCCGACGCGGCGAAGATGAAAAAACAGATGGAATATGCCAACCGGCGCGCCATTCCTTATGTGGCTATCGTCGGCGGCGACGAACTCTCGACAGGACGCGCCAAGATAAAGAACATGCTTAGCGGAGAGGAACAAAGCGTCTGCCTTGACGATATTTGCGCATTTTTTGAATAGTCTTTACAGGGCGGGGTTTGCCGTTTTGCCGATGGGTTCGACGTGGTTGCGAAGTTCGTCAAGCACAATTTTCCGAGCAGCAGATCGCAGGCGGCCCGTCAAATTATTAAGAGAGTTATTTTGCTCGTTTCGGGAATATGAACATAACGCAGTGTAAAGCCCTGCTGGAGAGCATGGCCGATATGTCGAAAGCCGAACATTTCGGGCGATTTTTCAAGAGCGGGCCGGGGCAATATGGCGAGGGCGACCGTTTTCTGGGCATTCCCGTGCCGGCGACGCGCTCGGTGGCTGTTAGGTGTACCGAGTTCGATACCTGCAAGATAGCCGCCTTGCTTCGCGATCCGTTCCATGAGGTACGGTTGCTCGGGGCGTTGCTGCTCGTAAAATTTTACAGCAGGGAGCGCGCGCGCCGTGACGAGGTGGCGGCATTCTATCTGAAAAAGCTCGAACTGTTTAACAATTGGGACCTTATCGACCTGACATGCTACAACATACTGGGCCACTACCTGCTCGATCGCAACCGCGCGCCACTCTATGAACTGGCCCTGAGCGGGAATTTATGGCGTCGCCGTGCGGCTATCGTCTCGACGATGGCTTTCATCCGCGTCCGTCGTGAAACGGAGGAGACTTTTCGCATTGCGGAGATGCTTTTAGGCGACCGTGAAGACCTGATGCACAAGGCAGTAGGCTGGCTGTTACGCGAGGCGGGAAAGGTTTCCCGCCAGGGTCTTGACGCCTTTCTTGAAGCGCATTTCCGCTCGATGTCCCGCACCGCCCTGCGTTACGCCATCGAAAAACATCCCGAAACCGAAAGAAAAGCCTGGCTATCAAAGCGATAATCATCTGGCTGTTTTCAAAGTTTTTGTTTTGGAAAGGGGTAGGGGTGATTTTGGTTGTCGGTTGCGTGTGTTGCAATTGTTTGCGGGACTGTTTCGGTTCGGGGGTTCAGATACGTGGTAAAGGCAGGATTCGGCTTGTCGACCAACTCGATCGACATGGCGGACAGATTTAGCGACGCAGGCATTCCATCCATGAAAAAAATCAACCCCGATTTTTACGCGGGCGCACTGGCCGAGTATGGCTTGTCCGACAAGTTCGCCGTTCAGTCCGACCTCGTTTATTCTGCGCATGGGTCAACTACAAACTCAAAGAGTCTGTGCTTGTTATGGGAGCAGGAGTAGTGGAAGCAGTAGCGAAGATCAACATAAACACAAGTTATTTGAACCTGCCGATCGTTGCCAAATATTACGTTATCGACAAGTTGGACAGCGAGGCGGGGCCGCAGTTCGGCCTGCTGCTCGCGGCCAGGATGAAGGCCTCCGTCAAAGT
>JAIRQC010000088.1 GCA_031256675.1 Rikenellaceae bacterium | reverse complement strand
CAGCCTCGCCCACAGCGCACCCAACGCCGCCATCCATGCCGGACGGGGTTTTCGTGGCCCGTTTATATTGTCGTCTCTTCCAATCATTCAAATAATGCGTGACGGTCTGTGTTTTATTGCAACATTGTTCAATGTCATGTCATGCAGGGCAAAGCGGAACGAACCATGCGGCTTCGAAGCAGCGCGCAGTCGAAGCCTTTGTCATTGCCACTGTACTATTTGGTCGTTTCTCATTTGTCACTCAGTTACCTCTCTTCGCTGTTCGCCCGCCGCCGCATGGGCGACTATGCTGCAATTTTCGCTCCGCAGCCGGTGGAGGATGTTCGCGATGCCGCAGGCAGAACGGGCAGCCCTCCCGCGTGGCGCGGCTGCGGGCTGCCGACCTTGCTCCGCAAGGCCGAAAGTTTTTTTAACCAAACCTGCGCTGTCCATCGGCGACCGGACTACTCTGGTCGGTGATTGTTCGTCGCTGTGCTCCGAACAATTGTCACTTCTCTCTAATAACAATCATCCCACCTCATTTCTCTGCCTATTTCAGCCACGCCCTGTTCTCGAAAAATTCAGGCTGGCGGAACTCCGGCTCGATGCGCACGTACATCGAGGCGATCTTCTTTTCGAGCCACAGACGGAACTCTTTCTGTCTCTTGTCGTTCAGCGCCGCCTCTTCGAGCCGCAGGTAATCCTCTTTAAGGTCGGCGTTGTGGGCGGGGATGATCTTGACGAGCTTTACCGTTTTGCCCATCACGTTGCCCTTCCTGTCCTGCGAACTGAAAGCCTCCGACAACTCGCCGGGTTTCAGGTCGCGCAGGGCCAGATAGTCGTCCTTCGTCAGCTCGTCGCGCATGAACATCGTGGTGGTGTATTTTGCCCCTGCATTATACATCTCGATTATTTCGTGGTTGCTGACTATGCCGCCGTTGAGCCTGGAGTAGGCGTCGTCGGAATTTTTGGCCGCGGCCTCCTCGAAGGTGAGTTTTTCCTCGCGTATCAGCGTCACCAGACTGTCCAGCCGTTGCAGGGTCTCGGCGATCTCGTCGTCGGTGAATTTCGGTTTGATCAGTATGTGGCGGAAATGATAGAGGTTGTCCTCCTTGTCGAGAAGCTGAATAATGTGGAATCCGTACTCCGTCTCGACCACCTCTGAGATCTGCCCCGGTTTGAGCCGCGCCAGGGCGTCGCCGAACGGTTTTACGAAGCTCTCTTTGGAGGAGGGGTCCATCTCGCCGCCTTTGGCTGCACTGCCGTCGTCGGAGTACATGCGGGCCAGCACTTCGAACTTGGAGCCGTTGATGATACGTTCGCGCAGCTCCAGCAGGCTCTCGCGGGCACGCTGCTTGGCCTCGTCCGTCGAGGGGGGCAACTTGGTGATCTGAGCATAGATATACTGGTCGGGGATTATCGGCAGGCTGTCTTTGGGCATCTTTTTGAAGTACTTTTCCACCTCGCCAGGGGTGATCTTGACCCTGTTCTCGACGTCGCCCTGCATGGCGTAGGCATACTGCTGCTCCTCCAGCTGCGTTTTCAGTTCGGCGCTGATCTCGTAGACGGGTTTGTGGTAGAGCACTTCGAGGGCGGCGATCGACCCTGCGTTCTTGATCATCTGCTGCATCCGCTCGTCGACCGCTCCGGGTATCTGTCCCTCGTTGATCTTCACCGAGTCGACCTGTGCCTGATTGTAGAGCAGTTTTTGCAGCATCAGCGTTTCGAGGGCCTCGTTCTGCGGGTCGCGGTCGGAGACGGTACCCTGCTCGCGACGCTCGTGCATGATCTGGCGCCCCATCTCCACCATGTCGGAGTATAGGATGGCCGAATTGCCTACTACGGCAACTATTTTGTCGGCTATAACTCCCTGTGCCTGTGCGGCATGGCCACACAGGCACAGGACGGTCAGGGTGATTGCGGTCTTTTTCATTATTATTTTTACTGGGCGGGTTCGACGGTGAAATCGTAGACTGAGACGGCGTGGGCCGTGGCGTCGACGATGTAGTCCGACTTCCATTGGGATATGGGTTCGAAGAAGGTTATATAATGTAGTGTGGGGGAGTATTTGAGCTGGTAAGAGGTCGAGACAAGCCCTCCCTTGCCGTCGTAGGAGCCCCACCATACTTTCTGGTTTGTCGCCCACTTCGCTATTTTCTCGAACATGTCCGTGACGGAGGTGAACTCGGGTTCCAGTATTTTGCCGGTAATTTCGTCGCGCGGGGCCTCGCCGATATAGTTGTACGAATCCATCACGCCGTTGCGCACGACCACCCTGACCTCGTAGGGGCGCATGAGTATGGCCCGCGAGAAGTTCCAGTAGGGCAACTCTCCTGCAAGGGTAAAACTGTAATTCATGATATGTGCAGCCTCCCAGCCGTTGCGCTCGGAGATGAACCTTGCCTGATCGAAGTGGAACCCTGTGTCTTTTTCCCTCTCCCTGTCGCAGCCAGTCAAGCCAAGCAGCCCGACAAATGTCAACATTACAAACAGTTTTGTTTTCATCGCTGGTTAATATTTATTGGTTAGTGCGTCATGCCGGCCGTAGCGAAGTCGGAACATCTGCCCCTGCCAAAACGATATGGTCATCATTTTACATTTATCTCTGCCCTGTTGCTCTCCACGGCCATTCTCAGCAGGCTGTCCTCGAAACGGTGGACGATCTCCTGCCTGCGGGCGTTTATCAGTACCTTGCGGATGGTCTCCCGCACGCGCGGCAACTCGAAAGGGCTCGGCTGGCCACGAAGCAACGCATCGGTAACCGCCACATAATAAAGGTCGTTCCTAGCCGAGTACTCCTGCACTCCCCGCGTGGCGATCAGCTTGCCGAGGTCGATCTTCAACGGCAGGCCGATGTGGGAGGCCATCTCGTTCGCGTCGCTCCACGCGATGGCCTCCCACATCGTGAAGTTGTTTTTCAGACAGATCTCCAGCACGTCGCGGCGGTTTTCGGCCGTGGGCGAGGCGAGCATGGCCTTTATCCTGTCCCTGCCTCGGTAACGGGCGTCGAGATGCACTACCACGCCCTTAACAAGGTCGCTCTCGAGCGGGAAACGCTCCTGGTTGGCCTTGTGGTAATCGAATATCTGACTCTCCGTTATCGCCGTGTCGAGATAATGGTCGAGGTAATACTGGTCGAGCTTGAAGGTGAGCAGCGAGTTGCGGTACTCCTCCACCTTGCTTTCGATCTCCTCCTCGCTCGAGCGGAACCGCCGTTCGGCCTCCTGCACTTTGAGCATCTTCTTGGCCCACATGTCGACATACGATTCGAGCAGCCGCACGCTGTCCTCCGGCGAGGGCTGTCCCCTGAACATGTCGCGCAGGTCGGAGGCGTACAGCGTCCGGTCGCCAACCCTTGCCAGCAGTTTGTCGTCCCCCATTGTTGCGGGGAAACGGCGGCATCCTCCGGCGGCTGCGAGCGTCGTTGCGAGGGCCAGTAGCAGTGCGCGGCGCATCATTCGGCAGGCAGGTTTGCGGGTTGCGCCCCGGCGTCGGGCTTTGCCGGACGGCTTTTGAGGATGATAAACACCACCGACGTCACGCACAGGGCCACGCAACTCCAGTAGATAAAAAGGTAGAGCCGGCGGTTGCCGACAAGTTCGCTGAGCGGGATCATTTTGCCGCCCGAGAGCGAACTTTGCAGCATGGCGATGATGTTGTTGGCGGCGTGGATCAGCATGACGGCCAGCAGCGAGCGGGTGCGCAGGTAGACGTAACCGATGGCCAGCGAGACGAAGAACGCCCCGACAATCTGGACGGGTACGATGTGGATGACGGCAAAGATGACCGAGGCTATGAGCAGGCCGCCATAGTCGCCCCAGCGGCGCATGGCGCTGTTCTGGATTATACCGCGGAAGAGCGTCTCCTCGAACAGCGGCGCCGCCACGACGGTCATCAGCACCGCCCAGCCCCCCTGTCCGATCATCCCCGTCATCTGTTCGTAATTCTCCTTCGGCATCAGGTTCGTCAGCGGGTCTATCATCACCGAGACCGCAACGACCAGCAGCAGCCCCCACAGGATGACAGCCACATGATCGAAGCGCAGGTTGAACCGGTTGCACCGTGGCTTCTCGCCCCCGACAAGCTTCCTGTGCAGCAATACCCCTGCGATAGCCAGCGTCATGCCTGCCGAGTAGCCCAGCAACATGCCCTGAGGTTTGCCTGCCGGCAAGAGCAGCGCGGAAAAGCCGCCAACGATATTGGCAAGGAAAATTATGCCGAGGATCACCAGCAGGTCGATCCACGAGGGGTAAAGCCGATTATTGTGTACCATCATTTTTTACGTTAGCGTTGCCACCATCACCGCCTTGATAGTGTGCAGCCGGTTCTCGGCCTGGTCGAAGACTATCGAGGCGGGGCTTTCGAAGACCTCTTCGGTCACCTCCATCTCGTCGAGGCCGAACCTGTCGTGAATGTCGCGCGCGACGGCGGTTTCGAGGTTGTGAAACGCCGGCAGGCAGTGCATGAACTTCACCTCGGGGTTGCCCGTGGCCTCCATCATGGCGCGGTTCACCTGATAGGGCTTCAACAGCCTTATCCGCTCCTCCCACACTTCGGCGGCCTCACCCATCGACGCCCACACGTCGGTATATATAAAGTCGCAGCCGCGCACACCCTCCTCGACGCTCTCGGTGAGGGTGATCCGTGCCCCTGTCCCCAAAGCAACGGCCCTGCACTGCTCCACGAGCTTCGGCGAAGGCCAGCAGGAGGCGGGGGCCGCGGCGCGGAAGTCGATCCCCAGCTTGGCCGAGGCGACCATCAGCGAGTTGGCCACATTGTTGTGCGCGTCGCCCGCAAAGCAGAGCCTCATTTCGAGGAACGGCTTCAACGGAGAGTGTTCGCGCATGGAGAGCAGGTCGGCCAGCATCTGCGTCGGGTGGAACTCCGTCGTCAGACCGTTCCACACCGGAACCCCTGCATGGCGCGCCAGCTCCTCGACAATCTCCTGACCGTAACCGCGATACTCTATGGCGTCGTACATCCTGCCCAGCACGCGGGCCGTGTCGCGGATGCTCTCCTTCTTGCCGATCTGCGAGCCGGTGGGGCCGAGATAGGTGACGTGGGCCCCCTGATCGAGGGCGGCCACCTCGAAAGCGCAGCGGGTGCGGGTGGAGTCCTTTTCGAATATCAGTGCAAAATTCCTGCCGCGCAGCCGCTGCCGTTCGCGCCCGCGCAGTTTGTCTTTTTTGAGCCGTGCGGCGAGATCGAGCAGCCCGAGTATCTCTTCGGGGGTGAAATCGAGCAACTTCAAAAAACTTCTTCCCTTCATAACGACTGTTTACAGAGCCCAAAGATAGCTATTTTTATCGAAAGATATGGTATTGCCGAAAGATTTCACTATTTTTGTGAGCTAAAACGACGTCAGAAATGGGTAAAGTTATCGCTCTGGCCAACCAGAAAGGCGGGGTAGGAAAGACCACTACCGCCATAAACCTCGCCGCCAGCCTCTCCGTGCTGGGCAAGAAGATCCTGCTGGTCGACGCCGACCCGCAGGCCAACGCCACCTCGGGCCTCGGCCTCGACATTCATCAGCCGGGGATCTACGACTGCATTATGGGCGAAAAGAGCGCCGCCGAGGTGATCGTTCATCACCACGACGTGCGCAAACTGTGGGTGCTGCCCTCGAGCATCGAACTCGTCGGGGCCGACGCCGAACTGCCGACCATCGAACGGGGCCACTTCCGCCTCAAAGAGGTCGTCGACCCGGTGAAGGCCGACTACGACTACATCATCGTCGACTGCTCGCCCTCGCTTGGCTACACAACGCTCAACGTGATGGTGGCCGCCGACACGGTGCTCATACCGGTGCAGTGCGAGTTCTTTGCGCTGGAGGGGTTGGGCAAGCTGCTCAATACCATTAAGATGGTCAAGAGCAAGCTCAACCCGGGGCTCGAGATCGAGGGTTTCGTGCTGACGATGTACGCCAGCACGCGCCACTCCAACCAGGTGGCCGCCGAGGTGAGCGAACATTTCGGCGAGCTGCTCTTCGAGACCATCATCCGGCGCAACATCCGCCTGAGCGAGGCGCCGAGCTACGGCAAGCCGGCCATACTCTACGACGCGGCGTCGCAGGGCAGCCTCAACTATGTCAACCTGGCCAAAGAGCTGATAGATAGAAACAAACAATAATGGCAGACAACAAATCAAAATCTCCGCTCGCGGGCGCTACGGCCAAGCCCGCCGGCAAGTCGCTGGGGCGCGGGCTCGACGCGATTTTCGGCACGGAAAGCAAGGTGCAGGGCCCCGAAAAGCCACGCCAGACCGCCTCGCTGATGGAGGAGATAGAAATCTCGCGCATCACGCCCAACCCCAAGCAGCCCCGCAGCAGTTTCGACGAAGAGGCCCTCGGCGAGCTGGCCGACTCGATCCGCACGCTGGGGGTGATACAGCCCATTACGGTCAACCGCGGCAGGGATGGCAACTACATCATAATAAGCGGCGAACGCCGTTTCCGCGCCTCGCAGATCGCAGGCAACACCACCATTCCGGCATACGTGCGCGACGTGGACGACCAGGCGATGCACGAGATGGCCCTCGTGGAGAACATCCAGCGGCAGGATCTGAATGCCATAGACGTGGCAATGAGCCTGCAACGCCTGATAGACGAGTGCAACCTCACGCAGGACATGCTCTCGTCGCGCGTCGGCAAGAAACGCTCCACGATAGCCAACTACATGCGGCTGCTGAACCTGCCCCTTGAAGTGCAATACGCCGTGCGCGACGAACTTATAACGATGGGCCACGCCAAGGCCATCGCTTCGGCCCCTGCAGAGGAGCAGGTGGGCGTGCTGCGCAAGGTGGTCAAGCGCAGCATGTCGGTGCGTCAGGCCGAGGAGATGGTGCGCGGCATGGGGCAGGGCAAAAAGGCCGCACCGGAGCGCGACGAGGAGTTTCCGGAGAGCTACACGCGGCTTGTCGAGCAACTCGAACGTCTCTTCTCGCAGGAGATCAGCATCAAGAAGGGGGCGAAAGGCGGCGGCAAGATCGTTATAGGTTTTACCGACGACAGGGACATAGAGAAGTTCATTGCCAGGTTCGAGAAGATATAGATCCGTTCGGCTGCTCTCCGCTTTCCGACGCTCGCGTACATTCAGGTACGCCCCGACAGGAAATCCCCGCAAGCCTTGAAAGAAGATTTCAAAAATAATATATGATAATGCCGTTGAAACGTTGTTTTATACTGTTAATGCTGCTCGCAGCCGGCGCGCACTGCGCTTTGGCCGCGCCCATGCTCGACGGCGACAGGAACAAGGGTTTCAAGGTCTCGGGCGGCGTGCTGCGCGACGCTGCCCCGAAAAAACAGCATGGAGACAGCACGGCGCGGGACAGCCTTGCTGTGCGCGCCGACAGCATCGCTCGCGACAGCCTTTCCCGCGACGGCCTCGCCCTCGACAGTCTTTCCCGCAACGGCGCGGTAAGTACCGCCGAGGACGCCGCGCGGCAAATACGGCAGGATTCGCTCGCAACGGCCACGCCGGAAGAGCTCGCAACGGCTGCGCCGGAAGGGATTGTTGCAGGCGACACGGCGCATGTACGCCACAACTGGATGTTTCGCGATTCGATACCGCTTTCGCGCATGACGTTGCTGTCGTTCCCGCTGCCAGGGTTCTCGCAACTCTATAACAGTCAGGCGTGGAAAGTGCCGGTGCTTTACGCCTCGGTCGGCGCGCTCGTCTGGGGGGGGATAGTCGAGAACAGGCGTT
>JAIRQC010000130.1 GCA_031256675.1 Rikenellaceae bacterium | reverse complement strand
ATTAGACACTACTCACTTTTATGCCGTCTACCAGCGTTACTGCGATGCAATTTTCGGCCCGCAGCCGGCGGAGGATGTTCGCGGCGCCGCAGGCATAGCGAGCAGCCCTCCGCGTGGCGCGGCTGCGGGCTGCCGACCTTGCTTCGCAAGGCCGAACATTTTTTAACTAAAACTACTCCGCTGGTCGCCTGCCGCCTCGCGGTGACTGCGCCACCTCGCGGGCGACAGGGCTGCTCCGCTCGGTGATTATTCGGCGCTGCGCGACGAATAATTATCACTGCTTCACTGCTTTTGCTATCTCTTCCTTGTCGTCGAAGTGGTGTTTGACGCCCTTGACGTCCTGATAGTTTTCGTGCCCTTTGCCTGCGACCAGCACCACGTCGCCGCGACGGGCAAGGGCGATGGCGGTGCGGATGGCCTCGCGACGGTCGACGATGGCCAGCGAGCGGTCGCCCGGAGCGAGGCCCGCCTTCATCTGGGCGATGATCTCCTCCGGCTCCTCGAAACGCGGGTTGTCGGAGGTGAGTATGGCCATATCGCTCTGCGAAGCGGCTATATGGGCCATCACGGGCCGCTTTGTTGCGTCGCGGTTGCCGCCGCAACCCACCACCGTTATGAGTTTCTGCTCCGGGGGCAGGATGTCGTTTATGGTGCCGATGACGTTCTGGAGCGCGTCGGGGGTGTGGGCGTAGTCGACGATGGCCGTCACCCCGCCGGGCGAAACCATATACTCGAACCGGCCGTCCACCGCGCCCAAGCCGCTCATGGCCGTCAGAACCTCCTCCGTGTCGGCCCCCAGCAGCCGCGCCGCGCCGTAAACGCCCAGCAGGTTGCTGGCGTTGAACCGGCCGAGGAAACGCACCCACAACTCGCGACCGTCGAGCGCAAGCAGCATCCCGTCCATCCGCATCTCCGTCACACGCCCCCTGAAATCGGCCATCGTGCTCATCGACAGCGTCTTGACCTCGGCGCGAGTGTTCTGCACCATCACGCGTCCGTTTTTGTCATCGATGTTGACCAGCGCGAATGCTCCGGCGGGCAGGCTGTCGAAAAACAGCTTCTTGGCGCGAATATATTCGGCAAAGGCCTTGTGATAGTCGAGGTGGTCGTGGGTGATGTTGGTGAAGATGGCCCCTGCGAATGTCAACCCTTCGATGCGATGCTGGACGATGCTGTGCGAGCTGACCTCCATGAAGCAGTATTCGCATCCGCAGGCCGTCATCTCTGCCATCATCGCATTGAGTCTCAGTGCGTCGGGGGTGGTGTGGGTCGATTCCGTGCAGCTGCCGCCCACACAGTAGCGCACCGTCGAGATCAGCCCCGCCTCGTAGCCCAGCGCGCGGAAAAGGTTGTAGAGCAGCGTAGCGGTGGTGGTCTTGCCGTTGGTGCCGGTCACCCCCACGAGTTTAAGGTTGCGGCTCGGATGGCCGTAGAAAGCGTCGGCCGCCAGACCGAGTGCGACGTTGCTGTCGTATACCTTTATATATATAACGCCCGCGGCCTGCTCCGCCGGAAGTTTCTGGCACACCACCGCCGCAGCCCCGCGCTCGACGGCCGAGGCTATGTAGTCGTGGCCGTCGCTTGTCCCGCCCTCCACGGCGAAGAACATGTCGCCCTGCCCCACCTTGCGCGAGTCGAACGCCAACGCCCTTATCTCGCGCTCCATGTCGCCCGTTGCGGACAACACCTCGACCTCTTCGAGAATCTCCCTTATCTTCATCCCTTTTTTCTATTGCAGCGGGCCCCGGCCACCCGTCCCATTCTTTCATATTCCGGCCTTGCCAAGCGAGGTCGAACGTTTTTTTATTAAAACCAGCCTTCGCCGGTCGGCGATTACTCGGCGCTATTCACTCTCAACACGATCTCTATCCTTGTCCCCTGCGCCGCCCGCGTTCCCGGCGGCAGGGATTGCGATATCACGCTGCCGCGCCCCGTGAAACCCACCCGCAGGCCGCTGCGCTCGAGCAGGTAGAGGGCCTCCTTGAGCCCCATGCCCCGCACGTCGGGCGTCACGCCGCGCCGCGGTTCGACCCCAACCCAGCGCAACCCCAGCGAGTCGACCGTCACGCGAGCCCAGTCGCCGGGACGATCGCCGCGTGGCCCCTCCAGCGACAGGCGGGAGGCCACGCGGCGAACCTCGCGCACCGAGCCCCCCTTGATTGAGGCCGAATCTGACGGCGGGCGCGTGTCGTCCACCGCTATCTGCCACGCCGGTTCGCGGACATAGAGGCGGTCGGCAATGGCGCGGAACACCGGCCCTGCGAGCGACGCGCCGTAAAACGTGTTGTAATGGCCCTGCCCGTAATATGTTTTGATGCAGACGATAAGAGTGTAGCGCGGCTTGTCGGCAGGAAAGTAGCCCACGATGGTGGCCAGGTAGTGCCGCCCGCCGAACTCGTCGGTGTAGCCCGACTTTTTGCGCGCCCCGTGACGGTTCTCCTCCACGTTGGCCAGCGCGATCTGTGCCGTCCCTGTCTTGGCCGCCACCTTGTAGTGGGGGTTGCGCAGCCCGACGGCCGTTCCCTCGTCCACAACCCCTTCGAGGCACTCGCGCACCTTGTCGAGCGTCGAGCGCGAGCAGACCGACGAATTGATCGTCTCGGGCGAAAAGCTCCGCACCGTCCGTCCGTAACGTCCGAGCTCCGTCACCAGCAGCGGACGCATCATCCGTCCCGAGTTGGCCACCGCGTTGTAGAGCGTCAGGGTGTGGAGCGGCGTCGTTTCGAGCCCGTAGCCGTGCGACATCATGGTCATCACCTGACTGCGCCACCCCTTGTCGCCCGGACGGTAGATCTTCGGGGCGGGCTCGCCGTCGAGCTGCAACCCCAGACGGTCGTAAAAGCCGAGCCGTGCGACGAAATCGGTGTAGCGTTTGGGGTCGGAGTGGTAGAGTTCCTCGACCGCCCTGGCGAAACCGATGTTCGACGAGTGGGTGAAGACCTCTTTCAGCGTGACCCGCCCCAACTTGTGGTCGTCGGTCAACTCCGCGCCGTTGACGACGGCGCGGCCGTTGCCGGTCTCTATCATGTGGTCGAGCTTCATGCCGCCATCCTCCACCAGCGCCATGAGCGAGGCGAGTTTGAATGTCGACCCGGGTTCGAGGTTTTTCATCACGGCGTAGTTGTAATCCTCCGCAAAGTTGCCAGGCCCCCTGCGCGTGATGTTGGCCATCGCCCTGATCTCGCCCGTCGAGGCCTCCATGAGCGCCGCCGCGCCCCAGTCGGCTCCCCCCTTGTCGAGTTGCCGTTTCAGTGCCGCCTCGGCCAGATCCTGTATCTCCACGTCGAGCGTCGTCGTCACATCGAGCCCGTCGCGCGGCTTGACGTCGCTCCCGTCGTTGACCGGCACCTTGAAACTGCCCGCTATGCGCTGCATGAGCCGGCTGCCGTCCTCGCCGCGCAGGTACTCGTCGAACGTTCCCTCAATGCCTATCTTCACCCCGCCCTGGCCTACGTAGCCTATGGTGCGCTCGGCCAGCGAACCGTTGGGCAGCAGCCGTTTGTTGATCTGCTCCGGCATGTAGCCCCCCCTGTTGCGCCCCAGCCGGAAGATCGGGAATTTGTCCACCACGGCGCGCTCGATGTAGTCGATCCGGTGGCCGGGCGGCGAAACCAGCGTATAGCGGTTTCGCGCCCTGTCGGCCCGCGCCCTGAGCAGCATGTTCCTGTAACTCTCCCTGCTGCGGTCGCCATAGAATGCGCTCAGTTTCGCGGCCAGCGAATCGACGCCCGCCTTGAACGCCGTGTCGGTCAGTCCAGCGGCGGCAAAGTCCATCCTGATCTCGTAACGCGGCACGGTGGTGGCCAGCAGCCGTCCGTCGCGCGCGAGTATGTCGCCCCGCATAGCCTCGACCTTCTCCCTCTCGAAGCTGATCTTGATGGCTTTGCCGCGCAACTCCTCGCCCGACGGGCCGAACTGTATCTGCACGATACGCCCGACGATCGTCAGCCCGACGATCACGAAGATGACGTAAAGCCATCGAACCCTGATCTGTATGTCGCGTTTTATCCGGGACATCCTTATTAAATCATGCTAACCGTATTTTTCGCCCTCTGCGGCGAGGCCGCCCGCCCCTTCACTGGCCGCGAGCCCCTCCGTCAATGAAAATCTCGCCTTACCTGCCTGCCACCTTCGGCGGCGCAAACGACTCCTTAACCTCCGAGCCGCGCCTTTCGAGCTCCTCGGCCACGACGCTCTGCCGCGTGGCGTTCATGCGCATCGACGAGAGGGTCAGCGATTTGGCCCGCAACTCCCTGACCTCGGCCTCGAGCATGTCGCGGCGGTGGTGCAGCTGCTGCATGGCAAAGACGTTCGATATGTAGAGCAGCATCAGCGCCGCCACGAACAGCAGGTAGGGGTACAACCGCCGCACCTCCGCCTTGGAGAGTATGTTGCCCGAAAGCATCGCCCCGAGGTACTCCCGCAACTTCGACGGTTCGCGCTTCTCCGCGAAGTCGTCCTCCCCCTCTTCCTCCTCCGGCTGCGGTGCGTCGCCCTCCCTTTCGCGTTCACGCATCGGGCTATGTTCCCTCTCGCGACCCTGCATCCTGCCGCGCGGCCCCTCGTCGCCGATGAAGGCGTCATACTCTTCTTCTTCGGGTTCGTCGCCGATGAAAGCATCTTTCCTGTCGGGTTCGTCGCCGATAAAGGCGTCGGGTTCGTCGTCAGGGCTGTGCTCGATGATGAAATCGTCGTCCGTATACTCTTCCCACTTTTTCATAGTTTCGTCGCTCCCCTGAGTTTTGCGCTGCGCGAGCGAGAGTTGCGCTCCTGCTCGGCGGCCTCGGGCGTCACGGCTTTCGACAGTTCGCCGAAAGGCACGCGCCGCACGCCGTAAAGATCGCTCTCGACATTGCCGTCGAAGTTGCCGCTGCGCATGAAATTCTTCACCAACCGGTCTTCGAGCGAGTGGTAAGAGATTACCGCCAGCCGTCCGCCGGGCCGCAACACTTTCAAACTCTGCTCCAAAGCCATCTTCAACGCTTCCATCTCGCCGTTGACCTCGATGCGCACCGCTTGGAACAGCCTGGACAGAAACCTGTTCTCGTCCCGCGCCGGAGTGCAGGGTTTCACCGCCTCCACAAACTGCCGTATGGTGGTTATGGCCGCCGCCGTTCGGGCCCGTTCGATGCAGTTTGCCGCCTTCCACGGCGTACCCAGCTCGCCATAGTCGCGGAAAATCCGCGTCAACTCCTCTGCCGAATAGCTGTTTACGACCTTCTCCGCCGTCAATGCGCCGCGGCGGTTCATCCGCATGTCGAGCGCGCCGTCAAAGCGGAACGAGAAGCCCCGCTCCGCCGTATCGAAATGGTGCGACGACACCCCCAGGTCGGCCAGCACGCCGTCGACCCGCTCGATCCCCAACGCCCGCAAATATCCGCGCATAAAGCGGAAGTTGCCCCTCACGAAGCCCAGCCTCGTATCATTGTCCGGCACGTTGGCCGCCGCGTCTCCGTCCTGGTCGAACGCCACGAGCCTCCCCCGGGGCCCCAGCCGCGAGAGTATCTCCCGCGAATGGCCCCCGCCCCCGAAAGTCAGGTCGACATAGGTTCCCCCCGCCTCAACCCGAAGCATGTCGACAGATTCCCTTAGCAGGACAGGTTCGTGGTACATTTTATCTTCGTTTTTGCGCGACCAGGTCGCTCATTTTTTGTCCTCCGGCGCGGACGAGCCTTAATTCCCGCTGCGCGCGGGGGCAATTTTCGATTCGCCTCTTTTAGGCCCGCGGCCGGCGGATGTTCGCGAGCCTGAGGCGATCGGAGCAGTTATCCGCGTGGCGGAACGGTTTTCGATCGCCTCCTTTCGGTCCGCGGCCGGCGGAGGGCGTTCGAGCGCGACAGAGCAGCCCTCCGCATCCGGCGGCTGCTCTCTGCCGACTTTGCTTCGCAAAGCCGAAGTTCTTCTCCCGCTACGCGCGAGGCTTTTTATGAGCCTCCGCTCATTGGGTGTAACATTTTCACATCTGGCGATGTGGAGGCTTCTCTTGTGACTTTTGACCGGTCAAAAGTCACCAAAAGCCGCGCCTGCACGATAAAAGCTAAAATCGTCGGCGAGGAGGCTAAAAATCGGTTTGCCAATTTTCTTAACGCCTCCTCGCTGCGCCGATTTCTCAACGCTTTTTCGCGCCCCGGCGTACCCTCGCGGCTTCGCCGCGAAAAGACCGACGTAGAGCAGAGGCATCAAGCGTAGCTCGTCGCTGCGAGCGTTAAGCGACTCCGTCAAAACAAGGAGTAGCGAACAGCAGCGCGGAGTAGCCTCGCAGCGCCGGCGGAAGTTTTTTGATTCTTCTTTGCGTTTTGCAATCAATGCACTAATATTAAGAGCATTGCTGTGAGGTACGGGATGGAAATGGGGTACACGCTGGAAACGTGCCTTGCTCGCACGAGGGTCGCATGTTGCATATTTCAAATAACTACGCAAATGTAGGCAATTTATCTCGTTCCGGAAAAGATATGGCGCAAAATGTTTTGGGAAAATGAGAGCTATATCACTAAACCGAACTTGGGAGTACCTCCAAATAATGCGGAGAACCGAGGATAGCCAGGAGTCTTTGATGTAGCCGAAATCCGAGACAGACAATAATGTGCAAAAACAGGATTGATAACAAAGTAGAGATAATCTCCGTTTGGATATACGCTCGGAGAGGCAAAATCATTACTTTACTGCCAATGCCCAAAAACAAACAGTCAGGCAGAAGATAAACTTTGCCTGACCGCGATAACATTAATAAGTTGTTTGAAAGTTTGCACCATTGTTCTTTGAGGCTCTTTTAGCCTCGCTTTCCTCCAAATTGCCATTCGGTGTTACCAAAAGCTTCCCGCGCTATCTCGGCAGAGGCCGCTTGCCTCCACTGATAGGTTCCTCCTCATCGCAAGGCAGAGTTTCGAGCAAGCTCGACTCTGCTCTTGCTAAGAAAATGGCTCAAAAAGATGAGCCGTTTTCTTCCTCGTCGTTCGGCATGTGCTCATGCAAGCAAGGCTTTGCCCTTGCTCTTTCGTCGGTTCGAGCGTCGGTGCACACCTCGGCCATTTCGAGCAAGCTATATGGCGCCAGGTTTGGCGTCGATTAGCTTGTTTTTGTCCCCAAATTTCGTTAAATAGTATTCCCTCGAATTTGGGACAAAAACAGGCTAAAAAACAGGATTCAAATAACTTCGACCCGAAAATCCAAACGACTTTAAGAACCGAACTCTGAAAGCTGCCTTGCTGGACGGGTGGCTTCCGCAACCTGCAAGACATTTACCGTCTCAGCAGTTGAAGTAACTACAAGATCACCTCGGAATAATGCTCCTCCATCAGACGCTGAATGTCGGATGCCTTGTAGTAAACCCTGCGACCGAGTTTGAAGTATGGTATACGCCCCTCGTTCCGATAGACCAGCAGCGTCCGGCGATTGAGATGCAACACCCTGCATACCTCTTTGTCGGTCAGATAACGGTCGAGACCCGATTTCGTTTCCGGATTGCCGGAGGCCTTTGCGAGCCTTACGTTCAACGAGTCTATATGCCCGAGCAAAGCGCGCAAGGCTTCGTTGTCTTTTGTGATAAGCAGATTATCCATGACTGTACACGTTCAGGTTTATTCCGTTCCTGATCATCAGAGCATCGGCCTCGGAGCGTTTGTACCATATCTTGCCCTCGAACTTCGAGAACGGCAACTCTCCGTTGTCCCGCATGGTATGAAGAGTTCGGGGACTGATGTGCAACAACTGATATACCTCCAGACTGTCGAGCCACCTGTCGAGCGAATCATCTCTCTCATGGGCAAGCAACAGCATCCCGACATTTGAGGTCAATGCCTCGACAGAGGTTATCAGCCGGTCGTAGGCGCTCTTTTCAATGCAGACTATTTCAGCGTATATTGATACATCTCCAGATGATTTTCCATTGTCGCACTCATTGTTATTTCTCGCGAGCGTCTTTTGCCTTTGCACTGCGGTCACATGGCCCGCCGCTACACATGGCCAAAGGATAAAACCATCTCACGATAACCGGCAAATGGTTAGACAATAATAATCTCAGGCTGTTTATTGTTTTTCTACCGGCAAGGCTATCTTTCCCTTGCACCACATGAACTGTTCGATCTCGGAGGCTTTGTACTGTGTCTTGCCGTCTATACAGACGGTGAATATCCATTGCCTCGCGATCGTCTGGCTGAAGCATATCAGACAGGAAAGGTCGGCAAGCCAGTCCGTTTTTCTCGGATTGCGACAAGCCCTGCAATTCCATAACGGCGACCCTTTCGGCAAGGCTTTCGGAGCACCTTTCATAAGATTGAACGGCTGCGATCCGGTGAGCCAAAACATGCCTTTTTGCCGTAGACCGTCTACCGACATCTTGATATATGGAAAGAGTTCGGGAGCATACTGTATCTCGTCGATCAACAACGGAGGCTTGTATATTTGGAGAAACAGCGACGGATCGCTCTTCGCCAGCCCTCTTACCTGCGGATCGTCCAGTGTGACATATCTCCGTTCAGGCTCCTTGCATCGCTCGAAAACGGTAGTTTTCCCAACCTGACGGGCTCCTGTCAGCAGTACCACCGGAAACGTTTCGGTAGCCTCTGCGATAACTCTCGATAATGTACGTTCTATATACATGCCTATCTATATTTGCGGCAAATATGCACTGATGTTGCAACCTTGCCGCAAGTATACCAAATTTATAATAGATTGCCAGAAACATCTTCGGGGAAATTTTGTATATAGATCAATATTTTGATTTTTTCGCAATAATTCCGTAGATGATACGAATACATGCTGCAAAAATAGGCCGCCTCATGCTGAGGCGACCACATTCTCAAAATAGTCGAGATGAAATCATTCTATAAGTTTTAACTTGTTGGTTTATTTCTTCCTACCCATCTTTTCGAGCAACTTATTCTTCAACCTGTCATATACGTAGTTGACAATATCCATCCGCTCGTGGTCGGTCATCGAAAGGCCGTTGGCGTTAATCACTCCTTTGAGTTCTCCGAGCATATCGGTGCTTTCCTGCAAAAGGATTGTGTAACCGTTGGAAATTGCCGTCAGTTCCTCAAATCTGAAATTAGGGTCGGAATGCATCTTGCCATAACTGTTTACATAGATGTCTTACTCTGGTCATAAACTTTTTTGACTTCTTTCCAGTTGTTAATCACGTTCGACACAGTGGAGGAGGTCTGTACGATTTCGCTCGCCGTATTGATGATGCTCGTTGCAATATGCGCAGGGTCGATAGTTACAAACTGCGCATTTATGTGGCTCGCCATACTTGCCAGAGCCACAGTCAAAATAAAAAATACCTTTTTCATCTTCGTTTAATTATTAAATTGTTAATCATTACGTTTGCTTTTGGCTAACTGTTTGATAGCCAATTCCAAGCTCCCGCCAAGTTTTTCTGCAAGGCGGAAAAGTTCCAATTTTTCCGTTTCTTCGGTCGTATAAGTGTAGTATTCTTCCAAAGAAACTTCCGTTGCATAAACCGCCGACTGAACGCCGCCCAAGCCAATCCAAACCTCTTTATATTTGCGGCTCGGACTGTTCGCCATATTGATGGACAAAACCTGCGATTTTTCCTTTTCGGTCAGTCCCAAAAGAGCCTGAATCGAATCAAACTTGTTCATATATTTTCGCTGGTCAAACAGGATTTTGCAGTCGGCATTGTTGATAATTGATTCCTTGACAACAGGCGAAGCGATAATATCATCTACTTCCTGCGTTACCACAATCGCCTCTCCAAAAAACTTCCTGACTGTTTTATAGAGGTACTTGATATATTCCGCCATACCTTCTTTGGCGATGTCTTTCCATGTTTCCTTAATTAGAATTAACTTCCTGATACTCTTTAATATGTGCATCTTGTTGATGAGTACTTCCATAATAATAATGGTTGTTATCGGAAACAGGATTTTGTGGTCTTTTATCGCGTCGATTTCAAAGACAATAAAGCGTTTGGAAAGCAAATCGAATTGCTTTTCGGAGTTCAGCAAATAATCGTATTCGCCACCCTTGTAATAGGCTCTAAAACATTCAGGAAATTCGCCACGTCAAAATCCTTTTCGCGCACCTGTTTTTAGGAAAGAATGTCGCGTTTCCAACGCGTAAGAATCAGTGTTTTGATACTTTCCCTTTTCTCTATATCAAAAACGCACCATCAGTGTAGAAAGGATTAAAGGCTATCGGATTGTCTTCTGTATAGGTGAAATACACGCCGTCTTCGCCGTTTGTCCTGCGGTTTATCAGGTTGCAAAGTCCTTGATAAGAGTTTCCTGTATTCACCAAAACGATATGTGCCCCCTGCTCGTAATACTGCCTTACCATGTGATTGGTAAAAAAGGACTTACCACTACCGCTTGGTTCCAAAATGAATTTGTTGCAGTTAAGTGATAATCCCTTTTTTCATAGGCAAGTCCGAAATATCAAGATGCAAGGGCTTTCCTGTAAGTATGTCCATCATTTTAATACCGAATGGCGAAAGCGAGGATTCGTAGTTTGTTTCTTCTGTAAAGAAACAAAGAGCCTGTTCGATGAAAGTGTAAAAACTTCCTTCCGATGGAAAATCAGCATCATTACCCGGAATACCCGCCCAAAACAAAGTCGGCGTATCAACGGTATTGTGGCGCGGCTTACATTCCATCAAAGCCAACTGACTGCCGACATCGTTTTTTAATCCTTTGCAATTCCTCTCGGTCGTCACTCCACGCCATCACATTGCAGTGGCAACGAATGGAAGTCAATCCCAGCGAGTGTGCCTCGTTCAAATATTCTTCTATCCACTCTTTGTTGATTTGGTTTTGCCGCGAATAGCGCGAGAGCTAATGCATATTACGCGCCTGCTTTTCAAAGCGTTTCAAATTTTCCGCGCTGTCATCTATAAACAAAAACTGATTATAAATGTGGTTGCACGAAAGCAAAACGCCCACAGGCGCGGCAAAAGACAAACGGCAATCGCTACGGTCGGTTGAAAGTTCTTCATAGCGGTTGTCCATTGCAACTTTGGAGGGTAAATTTTCGGTGTCAGATAGCGTATGCAGACACAATATTGTCGCCGATATGCATTTCGTCTGCGCTCAATGCAATATCTTTCAAACAGAACTACGCTAAAAGCCTCACAATCAAACGATTATGAGGCTTAAACAGTGCTCCCTCTGGGGCTCGAACCCAGGACCCCAACATTAAGAGTGTCGTGCTCTACCAGCTGAGCTAAAGAAGCATTTGAGGATGCAAATATACGAAATTTTTTTCTTGCAAATAAAATTCGCCCGAAAATTTTCCGGATTTGGCATTCAAACTACGGTTTTACGCTTTCATAAAGCCCCCCAACCGCCAAAAAACCGTAAAAAACCGCCAAAACATCTAATCGAACGACTGCATCCCCGAGCGGGCAATGGTCATGATGCGCTCGTACTGCTCGGGCGACAGTTCCATGAAAAAGTAATGTACAGGGTCGACGCGCATACCTTTATATTGCACCTCGTAATGCAGGTGCGGGGCGAACGAAAGGCCCGTGTTGCCCGACAGCGCGATGATGTCGCCGCGCCGCACCCGTTGCCCCTTGACGACGTCGATACGGCTAAGATGATGAAATTCTGTCTTGTAACCGTTGCTGTGGTCGATGATCAGACACTTGCCGAAACTCGTCGACCGCTCGATGACCTCCGAGGCCACCCCGTCGGCTGTAGCGAAGACCCGCGACCCCTCCGGCACAGTGTAGTCAACCCCCTGATGCGAGGTCAAGTGCTTGTAGAATGGCTGGATGCGCATACCGTAAGACGCCGTGAGCAGCGTCAAATCCTGATTTACAACAGGCTGAATGGCAGGTATATAGTTCAGGTAGTCGCCGTATGTGGCGATCTGTTCTTTCAGTCGGGCGTCGACGGCGGCCATCGCGGCGAGGCGTTTTTCGAAACCGCTCATACCCTCATCCACGAACAGCCTGCCCAGCTGTTTGTTGGACATCGAAAGCAGGTTCTCGTGGGCGTTGAGTTTGTTGCTCTCCTCCTTGCCGAAATCGTATGGTTCGGCTTCGAAAAGTATGCGGAAGATGTTGCGGTCGCGCGCCGCGACGTTGACCAGCACCCTGTCGAGCGTGTCGAGCCGCTGCGAGAGACGGTCGTACTCGCGTTGCAAGACAACGTTGGTGCGTTTGAGGCTGTATTCGAGCGGCGTGTCGAAGAAGAGCGAGAAACCGACATAGTAGAGCGCCGCCAGCCCGACGAAAGCCAGCAGGTGGATTGCTATGCCGAGCGTCCGCTGTCGCATGTGGCGGCTATGGTCTACCCACGGCGGTCTCGAGGTACTCTTCATAATGTTCTGTCGGACTATCCTTTGAAAAATTGTTTTAGTTTTCAAACGTTGTCGCCGTAGCTTCGGCGATGATCGTGCGGAGTTCGTCTTCGGACATGTCCTTGCGGAAATAGTTGATCGGGTCGACGGGCGTTCCGCGGTAGATCACCTCGTAGTGGAGGTGCGGCCCGGTCGAACGTCCTGTGCTGCCCACCTCGCCGACGACCTCGCCGCGCCGCACCTCCTGCCCCGGCACGACAAGTACCTTGCTCAGGTGGGCATAACGTGTCTTATAGCCGAAGCCGTGATCTACAAATACTTGCAGGCCGTAACCCGAGCCGTGGCCCGGATCGAGGACAACGCGGCCGTCGCCCGTGGCGTAGACCTTGACGCCGATGGAGCTGCCCAGGTCGATGCCTGTGTGCATCTGGTACCTGCCGAGGATCGGGTGGTTGCGCCAGCCGAAAGCGCCGATGCGGGTGCGCAGGAACCGTTTGTCTATGGGCCAGATGGCGGGGATCGAGACGGCCATCTTCTCCTTGTCGCGCGCCAGCGCCTGCAACTGGTCGAACGAGACGGACTCGACGTATATCATCCTGGCCAGCCGGTCCTCGTTCCGCCAGCCCCCTGCCACCAGCGGGGCGCAGGCCCCGCCCGGCATGTCGGAGTAACGCTCCTCGGAGAGAGTGAGCCAGGGCTCGTCAATGTCCATGACGTCGGCGCCGAACAGCGAGCGGTAGACCAGCTGGTCGCGGTGTTTGATCTCCTCGGCCCGACGTGTCGACGAGGCGATCTTCTCCTCCAGCAGGCGATATTTCATCGTCAACTCGCGGCTGTCGCGGTGGAGGCGGTACATTTTTGGGGTGTGGAAAAAGTATGAGAAACCGAAATTGAACAGCGACGCAAGGATAAAGCCCACGATCAGTTTGCGCACAATCCGGTAGAACCTGACCTTCGTCGGGGCCTTGACAAGCTCGTAGGTGAGCGATTGGGGATTGAACCTGTACTGTTTTTTCGGCATCGGCGCGCAAAAGGGGCGTAAAGAATTTACAAACTTAAACTAATTTCACTAATTTTGCAACTCAGAAACCGCATATCATGAAATCTAACGACGCAAGAGAGGCTTTTCTCGAATTTTTTCGCAGCAAGGGGCACCAGACAGTCCCGTCGGCGCCGATGGTCGTCAAGAACGACCCGACGCTGATGTTCACCAACGCAGGGATGAATCAGTTCAAGGATATTTTCCTGGGTAACAACCCCGTAGAGTGGCCCCGGGTGGCCGATTCGCAGAAGTGCCTGCGCGTGTCGGGCAAGCACAACGACCTCGAAGAGGTTGGCCACGACACCTATCACCACACCATGTTCGAGATGCTCGGCAACTGGTCGTTCGGCGACTATTTCAAGCGCGAGGCCATCGACTGGGCGTGGGAGCTGCTGCACGACGTATACAAGCTGCCCGCCGAGCGTATGTATGCCACCGTCTTCGAGGGCAGCGAGCAGGACGGCGTGGAGCGCGACACGGAGGCGTGGGAGCTCTGGCGACAGTATCTGCCCGAAGACCATATAATACTTGGCAACCGCAAGGACAACTTTTGGGAGATGGGCGACACAGGCCCCTGCGGCCCGTGCAGCGAGATACACTTCGACCTGCGCAGCGACGCCGAGAGGGCCGCTCGCGACGGACGCGAGCTGGTCAACGCCTCCGACCCCCACGTGATAGAGATCTGGAACCTGGTCTTCATGCAGTTCAACCGCAAGGCCAACGGCTCCCTCGAGCCGCTGCCCGCCCGCCACGTCGACACCGGCATGGGCTTCGAGCGGCTCTGCATGGTGCTGCAAGGCAAGCAGAGCAACTACGACACCGACATTTTTCAGCCCACAATCCGGCGCATCGGCGAGCTGTCGGGACGCAGTTACGGCGCCGCCCCCAAGGCGGACATAGCGATGCGCGTCGTGGCCGACCACCTGCGCGCCATTGCCTTCTCCATCGCCGACGGACAGCTACCGTCGAACGTCAAGGCGGGTTATGTCATCCGTCGCATCCTTCGCCGCGCCGTCCGCTACGGCTACACCTACCTCGGTTTTACAGAGCCGTTCATCTGCCGCCTGGTGGGGACGCTATCCGAACAGATGGGCGGGCAATATCCTGAGTTGCAGGCGCAACTGCAACTGATCGAGAATGTTATCCGCGAGGAGGAGAGTTCGTTTCTGCGCACGCTGGACACGGGCATAGGGCTGCTGGAGGGCGTGATACGCGATCTGCGTGCGGCAGGGCGCACGCAGATCGGCGGCAGCGAGGCGTTCCTCCTGTATGACACTTACGGCTTCCCGATCGACCTGACGGAGCTTATCGCCCGCGAAAACGGGCTGACGGTCGACCTCGACGGCTTCGAAAAGGCCCTCGCCGTGCAGAAGGAGCGTTCGCGCAACGACGCGGAGAAGCTCGCCGGCGACTGGGTGGAGCTGTTCCCACTGCGCGAGGGCCGCTTCGTTGGTTACGATACCCTTGAAGCCGACGTGCGCATTGCCCGCTACCGCAGCGTGAGCGCCAAAGGCAAGAGTTTCTACCAGCTGGTCTTCGACGTGACCCCGTTCTACGCCACCTCCGGCGGACAGGTCGGGGATACGGGATACATCTCGTGCTGTTCGGAGCAGGCAGCAGGCGACGAACATGGCGGCGAACGGGCGGCGGTTGGCGAGCATGGTAACGACACACAAAAAGAAAACGGGGGCGGAGGATGTGTCGGCGAACGCTACGCTATCACCGACACACAGAAAGAGAACAATCTGACCGTGCACATTACCTCTACCCTGCCCCGCGACCTGACGGCGACGTTCCATGCGCAGGTTGACCGGGCGCGGCGGCGCGCAAGCGAGAGCAACCACACGGCCACTCACCTGATGCACGAGGCGCTGAGGTCGGTACTTGGCACGCATGTCGAACAGAAGGGTTCGCTCGTTACGCCCGACTATCTGCGTTTTGATTTCTCGCACTTTCAGAAAGTTACAGACGACGAGCTACGACGGGTCGAACAACTGGTCAACGCCCGCGTGCGCGAGAACGTCGCACTGGACGAGCGGCGCGACTGTCCCATCGACCAAGCGCGGGAGATGGGGGCGATGATGCTCTTCGGCGAGAAGTACGGCTCCGAGGTGCGCGTGGTGCGCTTCGGCTCCTCCATAGAGCTTTGCGGAGGCACGCACGCCGCGCGAACGGGCAATATCGGACTGTTCAAGATCGTCTCCGAAGGGGCCATATCGGCCGGAGTACGCCGCATCGAGGCGGTGACAGGGGTCGGGGCCGAGGAATTCATATATAAGGTGGAGGACGTTGTCGCCGAGGTGCGGGCGTTCATAAACAGCAGTTCCATCGTCCCTGCTATCAAAAAGCTGATCGACGAGAACGGCGAGTTGCGCAGCCGCGTCGACGCGGCACAGAAGGAGCAGGTCGAGAGGATGGTCGAGACCTTTGGCGACAAGCTGACCGAGGAGAACGGCGCAGCGTGGTTCGTGCGCCAGATCGACATGAACGCCGACGTTGTCAAGGACATCGCCCACGCCCTGCGCCGCCGCTACGCAACCCTTGCGTTCGTCGTCGGCTCGGTCGCCGGCAGCAAAGCCACGCTGACCGTTGCGCTTGGCGACGCTATCGTCTCGCGCGGGGCCAACGCCTCGGAGATCGTGCGCGCCGCCGCCCGCGAGATCGAAGGCGGCGGCGGCGGCCAGCCCTTTTTCGCCACCGCGGGCGGCAAAAATCCCGCCGGCATCGAATGCGCCATGATCGCAGCTTCGGATTTGATAAAGAATAAATTATAACAGCATGAACAATAGAGTGTTATTGATGATCCTCGACGGATGGGGCATCGGCGACAGGGGCGAGGGCGACGCTATCTACAATGGCAAGCCCGAATATATCAACAAGCTGACACAGAGCTATCCGCACGCACAGTTGCGTACCGACGGCCAAAACGTCGGGCTGCCAGACGGCCAGATGGGCAACTCGGAGGTCGGCCACCTGAACATCGGGGCCGGACGGGTGGTCTACCAGGACTTGGTGAAGATCAACCGTGCCTGCGCCGACGGGTCGATAATGGATAACCCGGAGATTGTCAAGGCGTTTGAGTACGCTCGCGACGGCGGCCATCGGGTGCATTTCATGGGGCTGACCTCGGACGGCGGGGTGCACAGTTCGATCGACCACCTGTACAAACTGTGTGATGTTGCCAAGGCCTACGGAATAGATAAAACGTTCATTCACTGCTTTATGGACGGGCGCGACACCGACCCCCGCAGCGGGCGCGGATTTATCGAAGCGTTGCAGAGCCACACCGAAAGGAGCGCGGGGCGAATAGCCTCGATCATAGGACGTTACTACGTCATGGACCGCGACAAGCGGTGGGAGCGGGTTAAGGTGGCCTACGACATGCTCGCGGGCGGCGTCGGCGAGAAGGCCACGGACATGGCGGCGGCGGTGCAAAAGTCTTACGACGAGGGAGTTACCGACGAGTTCATTAAGCCCATAGTAGCCGTCGACGCACAGGGCAAGGCGATCGGCGTTATCGAACCGGGCGACATGGTGATATTTTTCAACTACCGCAACGACCGCGCCAAAGAGATCACCGAGGTTCTCACGCAGCAGGATATGCCCGAAGCAGGGATGCACACTATTCCGCTCTATTATTGCACGATGACCCCTTACGACGCCAAATTTCAGGGGCTTCATATCCTGTTCGACAAGGAGAACGTCCGCAACACCCTCGGCGAATATGTATCGTCGCTGGGACTCAAACAGTTGCGCATAGCCGAGACCGAAAAATACGCCCACGTCACGTTTTTTCTCAACGGCGGGCGCGAGGAGACTTTCGACGGCGAGGAGCGCATCCTTGTCCCCTCGCCCCGGGTGGCCACATACGACCTGAAGCCCGAAATGAGCGCCTACGAGGTGGCGGACAAACTGATAGCGGCCCTCGACGACCGGAGGTTCGACTTCATCTGCCTCAATTTTGCCAACGGCGACATGGTGGGCCACACCGGTATATACGACGCTGTGATCAAGGCAGTTAAGGCGGTGGACGATTGCGTCGGGAACGTGGTCGAAGCGGCGCGGCGCAACGGTTACGAGGTTGTCGTCATCGCCGACCACGGCAACGCCGACAATGCCATAAACAGCGACCACACACCCAACACCACCCACTCGCTCAACCCTGTGCCGATCATCGCCGTCTCCGACCGCGTGGCTTCGGTGCACAACGGCGTACTGGCCGACGTTGCCCCGACGATACTGACGCTCATGGGATTACCTCAGCCGGCAGAGATGACCGGAAGGTCGCTCGCGACGATGAAATAAGCTATTTGTGCCCCGGCGCGGTCAACGCAATTTCGCTGCCGTCGGGGGTGACGAGCGCGGCGCCGGCCTCCGGACGAACAATGTGGCCGATAATCTCGACGCCGCCCAGCCGCGCAACTTCCTCCTGTCGGGCCAGCGGGACGGTAAAGAGCAGTTCGTGGTCGTCGCCGCCGTTGAGGGCCGCCACCACCGGATCGGCGTTGAGCTGTTCGGCCATAGCGTAGGTCTGGCGGGCTATCGGAATGCGTTCCAGATAGATACGCGCGCCGCACGACGAACTGCGGCAGATATGCAGCAGATCGGAAGCCAGGCCGTCCGACAGGTCGATCATCGAGGTAGGGACGAGGTCGGCCTGCTCGAGGGCTTCAATAATGTCGCGTCGGGCGCGAGGACGCAGCTGACGTTCAAGCAGATACTCCATGCCGCCGAAATCGGGCTGCGGATTGTCCACTCCGGCCAGAGCGCGTTTCTCGCGTTCGAGCAGGTGCAGCCCCATGTAGGCCGCGCCGAGGTCGCCGGTTATGCAGATCAGGTCGTTGAGCTGCGCCCCGTTACGATATGTGATTCGCGCGTGCGTCGCCGTCCCGAGGGCCGTCACCGAGATGGCAAGGCCGTTGACCGACGCGCCCGTGTCGCCACCCACCAGATCGACTCCATATTCCTCGCACGCAACACGCACACCCTCATACAGTTCGATCAAGTCCTCGACCGCAAAGCGCGCCGACGCACCGATCGACACGGTTATCTGCCGCGGCGTGCCGTTCATGGCGTAAATGTCGTTGATCCCCCCCACTACCGCCTTGTAACCCAGATGTTTGAGCGGGAAATAGACCAGATCGAAATCGACCCCCTCGAGCAGCATGTCGGTGGTCAACAGCAAATGATCTTCGCCCTCCGTCGCACCTGTCGCCGCCGCATCAGGGTTTTTAGCCCCTGCAACTGCCGCATGAATCGGGCCAATCACCGCCGCATCGTCGCCTATACCTCTGACAGTAGATGTGTTACGGTTCTCGAACCCTTTGGTTAGCTCGCGTATCAGCCCGAACTCGCCGAGAGTGGATATGTCTGTTTTTGTTGCCATCATCGAATATTTTCGACACAAAGTTAGCTAATATTGTAAAAAACGGCTAATTTCGCGGTAACATAAATTTTCAAACTTATGGTAAACATCATCCTCTTCGGCCCTCCGGGGGCAGGCAAAGACACTCAGGCAGGGCGGCTCGTCGAGAAATACGGCCTGAACCACATCTCGACGGGCGATATAATTCGCGACGAAATTCGCCGCAAAACCGCGCTCGGACGCAGCGTCGAGGAGCACATCGAGCGGGGCGAACTGGCCCCTGACGCCATTGTGATCGACATAATTGCCGACTATCTGGCCGGCCACGACCGCTGCCGCGGCAATATTTTCGACGGTTTTCCGCGCACCGTCCCGCAGGCCGAAGCGTTCGACAGTATGCTGGCCGACAGAGGGTTGCATGTCGACATGATGCTCTCGCTCGAAGCGCCGGAAGAGGAGCTCGTAGCGCGCCTGCTGCTGCGCGGGACGTCGAGCGGCCGTGCCGACGACATGAACGAGGAGGTGATCCGCAACCGCATCCGCGTCTACGAGCGTCAAACCGCCGCCGTCGCCCACCATTACGCCGCGCAGGAATGCCACATCCCCGTCAAGGGCGTCGGCACGGTGGACGAGATCTTCTGTCGGCTTTGCACCCACATAGACAGCATGTTATGACGACTTTCGGCCTTGCACGGCAGTTGCGCTCTCGGCAAGCTGCAAGAAGACGTCGCCTCCCGCCCCCACGCTGACGCTCGAATTGAGCGTCACGACTTACGACTTTGCCTCGTGGGGCGTGGATACAATGAC
>JAIRQC010000119.1 GCA_031256675.1 Rikenellaceae bacterium | reverse complement strand
CAGGGGTCGGAGGCCTTTATGAACGACCGCCCGATACGCGCCTCGAAGGTCGAACGGATGGAAAATTCGCTGATCGCCGTCGGATTTTCGTATGACGAGTCGGCCCGCTCGCGCCAGTGGCTCGACCGGATAGCTCATTATCAGGCTAATAGCGACGGCGTGCGGCGACTGGGCTCGTCGACGGCCGACGCGGTCTACGTGGCCTGCGGACGGTTCGACGCATTTGTCCAGAGCGGGCTCTCGGCATGGGACGTCGCGGCGGCGTCCCTGATAGCGCAAAGGGCTGGGGCCTGTGTGAGCGATTTCGCTGGTGGCGACGACTACATTTTCGGACGGCAGTTCGTGGCGACCAACCCATTGATATACAAAGAAATAATTGATACGCTCAATGATTGACCCGCGAAGTCCGCAAACAGTTTGTAAACATCGAGTCAACAGCCTGCAAACAGCTTGTAAACACCATGCCAACAGCATACCAACAGTCTGCAAACAGCTTGTAAATAGTTTACTAACAGCAAATAAATAGCTTATAAACAGTCTGTGAACAACATGCCAACAGTCTGCGGCCGGCAAACAAACAGCTTGCAAACGACTTACAAACATCGTATCAACAGCTTATAAACAGTCTGCCAACATCATATAAATAATGTGTAAACGACTCATAAATAGCTATCTAACAGCCTGCAAACAGTTTATCAACAGTGAGCAAGCAGCTTGTGAACAACATGCAAACAGCTTGTGAACAACATGCAAACAGCTTACAAACAGCCTGCAAACAGTCTGTAAACTTCAAAAATGCCACTCCCTTATAATGAAAGTAAAATTGTGTTTCTGGTTCATCTATCTATGGTGCAGGTCGATAGCTCTGCTGCCCGACCGGTTTGTCTATACCGTGCTGACCGGCGCGCTGCATTTCACGCTCCACCGCATACTGCGCTACCGCCGCAGCGTGGTGCGCACAAACCTGCGCAACGCCTTTCCCGAACGCAGCGACAGGGAGTTGAAACGCATAGAGCGAGGTTTTTACGGCCATCTGTCCGAGGTGATCTTCGACACCGTCATGCTGTCGGGTATGGGGCCGAAAAAGGCGCGCCGCCGCATCGTCTACCCCAACCTCGACCAGGCCATGCAGGCCATCGGCGGCCGCAGCTGGATCGCCGCGCTGGCCCATTACGGCTCGTGGGAGTTTTTCTCGGCCTTTCAACTCTTCACATCCAAACAGGTCGTGGGGGTCTACCGTCCGCTGCACAGCGCGGTTTTCGACATGTATTATAATAAGGTGCGCTCGCGTTTCGGTCTGTCGCCGGTGGCGATGGACGACGTGATGCGCTTCGTGGTGCGCAACCGCAATGGCGAGCGGGGTTTCGTGCTGGGGCTCATCGCCGACCAGACGCCGCCGTGGGGGACGATCGACCACTGGTATCGCTTTCTGAACCAGCCTACCGCCTTTTTCCCTGGCATCGAGAAGACGGCGCGCAAATTCGCCCTGCCCGTCATCTTCGTCCACACGCGCAAACTGGGCAAGGCGCGCTACGAGGTGACTTTGGAGGTGATCTACGACGGTGCGGAGCCGCTCGCCGACGACCATGAGATCACCGAACGCTATATCCGGCGGCTGGAGGCGATGATCTCCGAGACCCCCGAACTGTGGATGTGGTCGCACCGCCGCTGGAAACACCAACCTTCGCCGGAAACGCCGTTATGAGTATCGCGGTCGTCATACTCAACTGGAACGGCGAGCGGCACCTGGCCCGTTTTCTCCCCTCGGTGACGCGCCATACGCCGCCCGGGGTGCGTATCGTCGTGGCGGACAACGGCTCCGAGGACGGTTCGCTCGAGCTGCTCGCACGCGATTATCCTCAGGTCGAGGTTATCCGTTTTGACCGCAATCACGGCTTTACCGTTGGCTACAACCTCGCCCTTGCCCTGATCGAGGCCGACTGTTACGTGCTGCTGAACTCCGATGTGGAGGTGACGCCGGGCTGGATCGAACCGCTGAAAGCCATGCTCGACTCCGACCCGAAAGTGGCGGCTGTCTCGCCCAAGCTGCTGTCGTGGACAGAGCGCGCGAGTTTCGAGTATGCCGGGGCGTCGGGCGGGTTTATCGACATGCTGGGCTACCCGTTCTGCCGCGGGCGCATACTCTCGACCACCGAGTGCGACCGCGGGCAGTACGACGACCCGCGGCCGGTGTTCTGGGCCTCCGGTGCGGCGATGATGCTCCGCGGCGAACTGTTTCACCGTCTGGGCGGCTTCGACGGGAAATTTTTCGCCCACATGGAGGAGATCGACCTCTGCTGGCGGCTGCAACTCGCCGGTTACAGGATCATGGTCGAGCCGCGCAGCACGGTCTACCACCTCGGCGGCGGCTCACTGCCCAACAACAGCCCGCGCAAGATCTATCTCAACTACCGCAACAACATGGCGATGCTCTACAAGAACCTGCCCCGCCCGCATCGCCGCCTGACGCTGCTCGCCCGCATGTTCCTCGACATGGGCTCGGCGGCGGTCTACCTGCTCACCGGGCGTTTTGCCTTCGCCAGCGCCGTGTGGAGGGCTCACGCCGACTATTGCCGCTGGAAACCCGAACTGCGCGCTCAGCGCGCCGCCACGCCCTGCGTCGACGCGGCACGCCTGCCGACAATCTACCGCCGGTCGATAATATTAAGGTATATGCTGGGGCGGAAGAGATTTCCCGCGATGTAAATCCCCGCCATTGCTGGCGCGGGCTTGCGAAGCGGGAAGCAATCACACCACCGGCGGAGCAATCCGGAAAACGGACATAAACACACCTGACTGCTCCGGACTTGCGCCCTGGCAGACGGGGGCTTACGACCCTCGCGGACGGGGACGTGCGGCCCTTGCAATGACGTGGCGTGCGGCCCTTGCGAGGTCAATACTTCCCTTTCCAGAGTTTGCGCATCCGTTCCGCAATCGAGGCTTCGTGGCTGTTGTCGCCGGGGTTGTAGAATTTCGTGCCTTCGAGCCCCTCGGGCAGGAACTCCATGTCGGTGAAGTTGCCCTCGAAATCGTGGGCATACTTGTAGTCGCGCCCGTAACCGATCTCCTTCATCAGTTTTGTCGGGGCGTTGCGCAGATGCAGCGGCACGGGACGGTTGGTCGTGTCGCGCTCGACGCGGGCCAGGGCTGTGTCGATCGCCATATACGCCGAGTTGCTTTTTGGGCTGGCAGCCAGATAGATCGTCGCCTCGGACAACGGTATCCGCGCCTCGGGCATCCCGATCTTGTGCACCGTGTCGAAGCAGGCGTTGGCCAGCAGCAGGGCGTTTGGATTGGCCAGCCCGACGTCCTCGGCGGCGAGGATCACCAGCCGCCGGGCGATGAACTTCACATCCTCGCCCCCGGCCAGCATCCGCGCCAGATAATAGACGGCCGCATTGGGATCGCTGCCGCGCACCGACTTGATAAAGGCCGAGATAACGTCGTAATGCTGCTCGCCGTTCTTGTCGTACAGGGCGATGTTCTGTTGCAGCGCGTCGGTGACGCTTTGGTCGGTTATAACGATGCGCCCTTCGGTGGCCCCTGCGAGTATATCGATGATGTTGAGCAGCTTGCGTGCGTCGCCGCCGGAGAATGTGAACAGCGCTTCGGTCTCGACGACCTCCACTTCGCGCTGCCTCAACTCGCTGTCGGCGGCGACGGCGCGGCACAGCAATATGTCGAGATCGGCCGGCTCCAGCGATTTCAGGACGTAAACCTGACAGCGCGACAGCAGCGGCGAGATCACCTCGAATGACGGATTTTCGGTCGTCGCGCCGATAAGCGTCACCACCCCCTGCTCCACCGCTCCGAGCAGCGAATCCTGCTGGCTTTTGTTGAAGCGGTGGATCTCGTCGATGAACAGGAACGGCGGCGCGGAGTCGAAAAACCGCTGCCGACGGGCGTTGTCGATCACCTCCCGCACCTCCTTCACCCCTGCGTTGATGGCCGACAGCGTGTGGAACGGCCTGCCGAGGGCCCCCGCCACCAGCCGCGCCAGCGTGGTCTTTCCCACCCCCGGCGGCCCCCAGAGTATGAACGAGGGGACGTTGCCGCTCTCCAGAAAGCGGCGGAACACCCCTTCGGGCCCCACCAGATGGCCCTGACCGATGTACTCTTCGAGCGTCGCCGGACGCAATCTCTCTGCAAGCGGAATGTGGCTCATGGCACTGCAAAGTTATGATATTTTTTCGTTGAAATACGCCATATCAGGAAACGTTCAAAAAATACGAAAAACTTTTTTGTTAATTATTCAAAAAGATGAGATAAATACAATAAAAAGTTCTATATTAGCGGCGTGAAATCCATCGGGATCATTTCCGACACGCACAACACGTTCGACGACGCCCTCAGACAGTTTCTGTCCCCGTGCGACGAAATATGGCATGCGGGCGACATCGGCAGCATCGAACTGGCCGACCGCATAGCCGCTTTTCGACCGTTGCGGGCCGTGTTCGGCAACATCGACGGCGGGGCGACGCGGGTGGCATACCGGCAGTGGCTCGACTTCGAGTGCGAGCAGGTGCGGGCGCTGATAACCCATATCGGCGGCTACCCGGGGCGTTACGAGAGCGCGGCGCAGCAGAAAATATCGGAGGTGCGTCCGAAAATATTTATCGCGGGCCATTCGCACATCCTGAAAGTGATGTACGACAGGCGTAACGAGCTGCTGTTCATCAATCCGGGCGCGGCGGGCCACAGCGGGTTCCACAAAGTCCGCACCGCCGTCAGGCTCGCCATAGACGGGGGGCGGATAGGCGGACTGGAGGTCGGCGAGTGGAAAAAGGGACTATAATACGTCGTTATTGTCCTCTAAATAAAGGCAATAAACACTGTTCGGGCAGCGTTTATAGATTAAAAACCAGGAATTGATTGGCAACAGGGCGATGATCGCAGCTCTTTTGAAGTATCTCCGAGCGTACACTGTCTCTGCCCTGTTGCCGAGGCCAAAAACCATAAAGTCATGAACGTACTGTTTTCGAAACGTCTGGAAGCTACCCTGTTCAACATGCAGGGCGGCTACATGTCCCCGATGCGGAACTGTATCTGTCTCGATAAACTTTTTCTCGCATTGATGTCTGATTACGGCTCCCACGGCTCGCTGATCATAAATACGATGTTGAAAGACTGGGAGTTGGAGCGCGTGCTTAGCCGCATCGAGCTCGCCCTGTCCGACGGCAGTGGCGGTGTGTGCTGCGCCGTGCCCAGAGAGTTCCGCGATTACATCACCGAGCGTCTGCGGATGGTCTGCGGCGAAGACCTGCCATGCACGATCACCACCGGCCATGTGATTTTCGCACTGCTGGGCGACCGTCGGCTCAACACGGCCCGCATCCTCGAAAAATATGCCGTGACCCCGATGAAGGTCTTCCTCAGCCTGATGACGCTCCCCATGCAGGAGGACTTCGTCAGGCCGCAGGCAAAGAGCAGCTAATGCCGCGAATGTCCTTGCAATCCGTCCAAAAGTTATCCGGCCTCGCGAAAGGGACGCATGACGACGTTCATGTGGCCGGAAGCATGGCGGCTTCCATGCGACGGGTGTGACAGGGTGACGGAGTGACGTGGGAGCAGGGCCTGCGAAGCGAGGGATGCGAGGCGGGGCCTGCGGAGCAGGGGGATGCGGAGAAGATGTTGCAAGGATGTGACCGGAAATTCTTATCTTTGCCGGACATTTTGCCGACAATGAGCTACTCTTTTGCCTCTTACAGGGAATATTATTTAAGGAATATCCGGCTGGCTGCGCCGATCATCCTCTCGCAGGTGGGACAGATGATGGTGCAGATTGCCGACAGCGTCATGGTCGGGCAACATGGCCCTACGCCGCTGGCGGCGGTGTCGTTCGGCAACGCGGTGTTCTTCATCCTGTTCATCTTCGGACTGGGGCTGAGCATGGGCGTTACGCCGCTGGTGGGCGAGAAGTTCGCCGCAGGGGAACACCGCCACTCGGCCGCCTACTTCCAGAACTCGCTGCTGCTGTATTTTGTCATCGGGCTGGCCATAACCGTGTTGCAGCTGGCCCTCGTGCCGTTCATGGGCCTTATGGGACAGGAGCCCCAGGTTGTGACGCTTGCCGTGCCCTATGTCCGCTGGCTGGCGTTGTCGATGTTCCCGTTCATGATCTTCGCCGCGTTCAAACAGTTCCTCGAAGGGCTGGGCAATACCCGCGTTGCGATGTATATCGTGCTGGGCTGCGTGGGGCTGAACATCCTGCTCAACTATCTGCTGATCAACGGTAAATCCGGTTTCGAACCGATGGGCGCCGAGGGGGCCGGACTGGCTACGTTCATCTCGCGCTGCTGTATGGCTGCGGGCATTATTGTCTATTTTTTGTGCAGGGACACCTTCCGTCGCTATTTCAGCCTCTGCCGCTGGAAGAATTTTGGGCTCGGACGCCTGCGCAGACTGCTCGGCGTCGGCGCGCCCATCTCGCTGCAAATGGTAATGGAGGGGAGCGCTTTTGCGTTGAGTTCCATAATGATAGGGTGGATCGGGGACAAAGAACTGGCAGCCAATCAGGTGGCGTTGTCGGTGATCAGCTTTGCGTTCATGATGCTCGTCGGCATCGTTTCGGCCTCTACCGTGCTGGTGAGCCACGAGGTCGGGCGGCGCAACAGGGATGGCGTTCGCATGGCCGCGGGCGCCACATATCATATCGCCATCGCCTACGGAGTGCTCTCCGCGCTGCTGCTCGTCGCGTTTAACCGCCTGATACCGATAGGCTTCACCGACGATCCGGCCACTATCGACATCGCCTCGCGGCTGCTGCTGATCTACGCTTGCTTCGAGCTGGCCGACGCGCTGCAATTCGTCTCGCTCGGCATTCTGCGCGGGATGCAGGATGTGCGCTATACGGCCGTGGTGGCCTTCGTGGCCTGCATCCTGTTCAACCTTCCGACGGGCTACCTGATGGGGTTCACGCTCGGCCTGGGGGTATACGGCGTATGGCTGGGCTACGCGGTGGGCCTCGGTCTGGCTGCCGTGCTGCTCTGGCTGCGGCTGCGAAGCAAAATGCGACGACTGACGTTTTAAGCGGACATAAAAATATGAAAACAGCCGAAAATGATTCGATTTTCGGCTGTTTTTGTTATGCCCTCCTGTTTTTTTGCTTGCGTAACTGCTGCAAACGCAAAAGTTGGAGCCGTATTTGCTGTCCCTGTTGAAAAATAACGATAATTTATTGCAATCACAAAAGAAAAAAACGTACCTTTGAAGAGGAAAACTGCTATGAAGAGAATCGCGATCGTTTTTGCCGCCGCAGCCATGTTTGCGGCAGGCAGCGTCGAGGCCGGCGACGGCAAGTCGGCCATCAGGTTCGGCGTGCGCGCAGGGGTGGACGTCAACGCCTCCGGGCTGCGCGACGAGGCCAGTCCGGGGCAGATAACATTCAATTTCAGGAATGACCTCGGCTACCATCTCGGGCTGGCTTTCCGTATCAACCTGCTGGGCGAGACGCTGCACCTCCAGCCGGAGATGCTCTACCATTTCAACAGCTACCGGATGAGCGCCCAGCCGCTTGACGCGACGTATGGCACGCTCAAAGCCCACACCACGCTGATAAACGTTCCGCTGCTGCTGGGCGTGAAACTGGGGCCGGTGCACGCGCATGGCGGCCCGGTGTTCAACATATACCACAACCCGCGTATCGTCGACGGCAACGGCAACAGCGTGAACAACATAACATCGGAATATCCAACGGTCGGATGTATGCTCGGGGCGGGGCTGTCGATATGGAAACTTAACCTCGACGTGCGTTTCAACACCCACTTCACCGAGCCGAGGCACCGGTTCGAGATCGCGGGCCACGACGTTCCGGCCGTCAGGCTCGACAAAAACAATGTGATGATCAGCCTGGGGCTGCTTTTCTAAAAACGTATAATGATAGAGAAAACCATAGCTTTGGAGGGGATCGACCCCGTCGATATTTACGGACAGAACAATGTCAACATCGGGCTCATGGAACACATGTTCCCGAAGCTCAAAATAGTGACGCGCGGCGCGACGCTCAAAGTCATCGGCGCCGACGAAGAGACCTCGCGTTTCGCTCTGCGGTTCGACGCGCTGGTGCAGTATTACCACAAGTACGGCCACGTCTCGACCGAGGTTGTAGGGCAGCTGTTCAGCGGCACGCCGAAGGATGAGGCGCCTGTGGACAAGGACATTATCGTTTTCGGCAACAACGGCGTCATCGTCCGCGCCCGCACCCCCAACCAGCAAAAACTGGTCGAACTCTACGACACGCACGACCTGCTCTTTGCCGTCGGCCCTGCCGGGTCGGGCAAGACCTACACGGCTATCGCACTGGCCGTCCGCGCGTTACGCAACAAGGAGGTCAAACGGATCATACTGACCCGTCCGGCGGTCGAGGCGGGCGAAAAGCTGGGCTTCCTGCCGGGCGACATGAAGGAGAAGCTCGATCCCTACCTGCAACCGCTCTACGACGCGCTGAACGACATGATCCCTGCGGCGCGGCTGACGAAATTCATGGACGAGGGCACGGTGCAGATCGTGCCGCTGGCCTACATGCGCGGCCGCACGCTCGACAACGCTGCGGTGATCCTCGACGAGGCGCAGAACACCACCCTGCCCCAGATCAAGATGTTCCTCACACGCATGGGACGCAACGCCAAGTTTATCGTTACGGGCGACGCGACCCAGATCGACCTGCCGCACCCCTCCGATTCGGGACTGGTGCGGGCCGTGGAGATGCTCGCGCGCGTCAAGGGGATCGGCGTGGTGAGATTCGACAAAAAGGATATTATCCGCCATCAGCTTGTAAATCATATAGTCGACGCATTCGAGAAAATTCTGCAACCAATGAATAAAGCGATCACAAAAACCTGTTTCAATTTCGAAAGACAGCGCAGCCTCTATGTGGGCAAGGTGCGCGACGTATACGACATCGACGGGCGCTACCTGGCGATGGTCGTCACCGACCGCATCTCGGCGTTCGACGTGGTGCTGCCGCGCGGCATACCGTATAAGGGCCAGGTGCTGAACCAGATAGCCTCGCGGTTTCTGGACGCTACGCGCGACGTTTGCCCCAACTGGAAGATCGCCTCGCCCGACCCGATGGTCACCGTGGGGTACAGGTGCGAACCTTTTCCGGTGGAGATGATCGTGCGCGGCTACCTCACCGGCAGCTCGTGGCGCGACTACAAGGCCGGGGCGCGCGAGATTTGCGGCGTGGCGATCCCCGATGGGATGCGCGAACACCAGCGTTTCGACCATCCGATCATCACCCCGACGACCAAAGCCGAACTCGGCCTGCACGACGAGAACATCTCGCGCGAACAGATCGTCGCCTCGGGACTGGTGGGCGAGGAGGATTACGCACTGCTCGAGAGGTATGCGATGCAGCTCTTCGAGTGCGGCACGGCGATGGCTGCCGAGCGCGGGCTGATACTGGTCGACACCAAGTACGAGTTCGGCAAACTCGACGGCGAGATCACGCTTATCGACGAGATCCACACCCCCGACAGCTCGCGATATTTCTATGCCGACTGCTATCGGGAGCGTTTCGAGCGCGGCGAACAGCAACGTCAACTATCGAAGGAGTTCGTGCGCGAGTGGCTGATGGACAACGGTTTTCAGGGCCGGCCAGGAGAGCGCGCGCCCGAAATGACCGACGAGATCGTCGAGGGTATCAGCCGCCGTTACGTCGAACTCTACGAGAACATCACCGGCGAGACGTTCGCGCCTGCCTCCGACAGCGACGTCCCCGGACGTATCGAGGCCAATATCAACAATATGATTGCAAGATTAAGATAGCTGTTATGGACTTCAATTAAATGCCAAAATAGCTATTGCTCGGCTCAATATCATTTCTCAGCGCCATCGGAGCGTCGGTCTATTCGCAGATACTTTACGAACGGCATGTCCTGATACGCCACCCGTTCAGAACTACGACCATAATTATCGGATTCCCGAGTTCGCTGCTGTTCTTCCCGACGACCGTTATGCCGTACAGCACCGGCATAATGATCGCGCTCCGATACCGGGCACAATGCACTGCATGACCATAAGAAAACCGCTTCCCGCCGCGATAATGACAATATTAATGTTATGCGGATTTGGTTCCTGACATTCAGATTAATGCGTCGAAAATAATTATTAAACCGTACCTGCATGGAAAAAAACATCCTTTCACTCGAGCCCAAAGCCCTGTGGGGCTTTTTCGGGGACGTCTGCTCGATCCCCCATCCGTCAGGCCATGAGGCCGCGCTGCGCGACTATGTCGTGACGTTCGCGCAGAAAAACAACATCGACTGCACGGTCGACACGGCGGGCAACGTCATCCTGCGCAAACCCGCCACGCCCGGCATGGAGTCCCGCAAGGGTATCATCCTGCAAGCCCATCTCGACATGGTGCCGCAGAAGAACGGCGACAAAGTGTTCGATTTCGAGAAGGACGCTATCGAACCCTACGTCGACGGCGAATGGGTGCGGGCGCGCGGGACGACCCTCGGGGCGGACAACGGCGTCGGGCTGGCGGCTATCCTTGCGGTGTTCGCAGCCGACGACATCAAGCACGGCCCTGTCGAGGCGCTGCTGACCGTGGCCGAGGAGACCGGCATGTACGGCGCTTTCGGACTGAAAGCGGGGCTGCTCGAGGGCGACATCCTCATGAACCTCGACTCGGAGGACGAGGGCGAGCTCTACGTCGGCTGCGCGGGAGGGCTCGACGCAAACATTACCTTTAATTATAAGGAGTCTCCCGCGCCGGAGGGGTTCATGGCGGTGAAGCTGGAGGTCAAGGGGCTGCTCGGCGGCCACTCGGGCATCCAGATCGTCACGCAGCGCGCCAATGCCAACAAACTGCTGTTCAGGTTCCTCGACATGCAAAGCCGCAAGGGCGAACTGCTGCTGGCAAGCGTCGACGGGGGCGGACTGCGCAACGCGATCCCGCGCGAGGCGACGGCCGTCGCTCTGGTTCCGGCGGCAAGGGTTGCCGAGGTGCTATCCGACGCAAAAGAGTACCTTGAAACCGTCACAAAGGAATTCGAAGGCATTGAGGAGGGCATTTCGTTTGCCGCCGCCGAGACCGAAACCCCCGCAACGGTCATAGCGTCGGGACTTGACATAATAAGGGCCATCCATTGCGCGCCGAACGGGGTCATCAGGATGAGCGCTTCGATGGAGGGGCTGGTGCAGACCTCGACCAACCTGGCGCGCGTGGCGTCCGACGCAGGCAAGGTAAAGATACAGTGCCTGTTGCGCAGCTCGGTCAACAGCGAGAAGGACGACCTGGGCATGATGTTCTCTTCGCTGTTCGAGCTGGCCGGGGCCGAGGTGGAGCTCTCCGGCGCCTACGACGGCTGGAATCCGAACATGGAGTCGCCCATACTGCACACAATGATAGAGAGTTACGAGCGACTCTACGGACGCAAGCCCGCCGTGATGGCCATACACGCCGGATTGGAGTGCGGCATCATCGGCGGCCCATACCCTAACCTCGACATGATCTCCTTCGGCCCGACCATTCGTTTCCCACACTCGCCGGACGAGAAGGTCGAAACGGCCAGCGTGCAGAAGTTCTGGGATTTCCTCTGTTTTACCCTGGGCAACGCTCCTGAAAAATGAACCGGGCGCAGAACGAGTGGTATGCCATCGTCAATCCTGTGGCGGGCAGCGGCAGAGGGTTAACGGACTGGCCGCTGATCAGCAAACTGCTGCGGGCCAACAACATATACCACGACTATGTCTTCACCGAATACATACGCCACGCCACGGAACTTGCGGTAGAAGCCGTCAACGGCGGCTACCGCAAGATTATCGTCATCGGCGGCGACGGCACTGTGCACGAGGTGGTTAACGGTATTTTTATCCAGAAGGCAGTTGCAACGCAGGACGTGCTGATCGGGGTGATCGCCGTCGGAACGGGCAATGACTGGATCCGCATGTTCGGCATCCCGCGCAAATACTCCGAGGCGATCCGCGCCATCGCCGCCGGCCACTCGTTCTTGCAGGACGTCGGCACGATCTCCTACCACGAGGCGGGCTACAAGCAGAGCCGCTACATGGCCAACGTGGCCGGCGTGGGGTTCGACGCATATGTCAACCGCAAGTACAACCTCCTGCGCGAGGCGGGGGTCAAAAGCAAGTGGCTCTACATTTGGAGCACGTTCAAGGCGGTGCTGGCCTACTCGTCGACCGGGGTCAAGTTGTGGATCGACGGCCGTCTGGTGGAGAACAACCTGGTTTACAGCGCGACGGTGGGTATCGGCAAGTACAACGGCGGCGGCATGATCCAGATGCCCGAAGCCGTGGCCGATGACGGGCTGTTCGACCTGACGCTCATCCGCAAGGTGAGCCGAATAGGGGTGATGCTGCGCTTCCGGTCGCTGTACAACGGCAAGATCTACCGCAACAACATGATCTCGCACGAACGCGGTCGGACGATACGTATCGAATCGTCGCCGGAGATCGCCGTGGAGGTCGACGGCGAGGCGCTGGGATACTCGCCGTTCG
>JAIRQC010000109.1 GCA_031256675.1 Rikenellaceae bacterium | reverse complement strand
AAAATGGCACGAAAGAGAAATTCCAAACATAACAAAAGCTACAACAGGGCGGCGTTGATCGGGGAGCTGCTGCGGGCGGCGCCGACAAAACGCTTCAGCCTCAAAACGTTGACCGAAGCGAGCGGCGGCGGACGCAATTGTCATTGCCACCGCCGTTTCCTTCTCTTCCGTCAAGTTCGACCCGATGGCAGACCTAACTAATGGCCAATGTAGAGGCGTTGACAATGCCTGAAAACCCGATGGATGCTCAAATCTGTTATGTGCACGCATCGTCGTCGACAAATTGGACATGTATGCCTATAGGCAGCTCTGCCTGCCCACGTCCGTGATAGACAGATATGGTCTCTAATTTCAAGCGATTTATATGGAAAAAATAATTCAGGCGGATTATTTACATGTTAAACTAAACATAATTGGAGTTTCCGACTGCTCGGTGGAGCGTTACCGTTGAAAACATAAATTCAGGTAGAAGACTCGCCTTTCGAAGCAGTCAAAGTAGGGGCTGTTTTTATCGCCGTCGGTTTTTTTCATGACGGATATCGTTTCCATATACAATACGGACGGTGCGTTAACTGAAAGTATGAACGAATATCCGTTCGATGGAGAGTCAATGGGAGCGGAAGAACGATTTACCGTGTATCAGGGGAAGTTGTGTGACCAGCCAGACGGAACTCATTTCGCGCAGGGATGCTGTTTTTCCGATGTTTTGGAATTTTATGAAATATTGGCGAGGTGCTGTTGTTGAAAAGCTATGGACGTCTGAAATATAGCGCCATATTTGCGGTAAAACGCTGCCTCGTATTCTATTTGTTTTATCGGTTACAGCGGGAGTTGCGAAACCAATGAATATTGCTATCCCTTTTGTTCTGGTAAAACGTTGACTGAAAACACACACAATTTTGAAGGAGCCAATATTTCCCGATTCGGATGGGACTTTGTTAGGTCACATCATCTGAATAGCAATATATTGGGACTTTTGAGTGGACGAAGCAAACAATATAGTATACGGAACCGTAGAAAAAATGATAATGAAATTGTAATTAAAAAGTTTGAATTATGAAAAATTGCAGAAAATGGTCATCGCAGGCATGTGACATGGCTCTAATTACTGTCGTTGAGTTTGTCGTGTGGCAGGGCAACGACTAGGACGGGTTCTCTTACTGGTAGCGAACAAGATGTGACTGTTGCGGCATGTAATGATACGATAGTTGCCGACAAAACATATCTTAACGGCAAGGAAGTCTCGATGAGCGAAATCGGGATGCTTGATCTATCTGCCATAAAACGAATAGACAGGCAAAAAGAGAATGGAAAGATGTGTCTCCGTGTTTATACGGAATGACACAAAAATTATTTTTCTCCTTACTCCTCCTGTTGAATCTTGGGAATAAAAGATTTCGGAAATCAGTATGTTTGCGTCAGTAATGGATTATTTCATTCTTATTATGACTGCTATGCTCAATTCACTCGGATACTTGTTCCTTGTTGCCATTCCGGACGTTCGGATGTGGCGGCGGGGAACCGTTGCTGTCGCCGTTGCCAGTATGTATCAACGAAATCAGCTCCATGTTACTCATTTATATTCAGACCCCAAATGAGGCAATTGTCAGAATATTTGTCCAACAGGTGTATGACGGTCAAATGACGGCCAGACACATTTATTATTTCGGTCTGATATTTAAATGCGCTTTCGGCGCCCAGATAAACGACACGATCAACAATCGGTTGAAGCTGATACTGATTAAACAGGAGCTAACGTAGGTCGGAACGAAGAAACAGAAACAGCGTCCTAATTATAGAGCTGGAAGATAAAATAGTTACGATGGATGAAGAGTTGCAGGGGGAGCTATATCGTGCGGTCTGTACTTTACGGCAAAGTTGACGATATTGCCTGCATCGGCTATCGTGATATACAGTTCTACTTCGTGATACTGTTCGACGATAACAATCGACAGCCCGTTTGCCTCCTGCCCCGTCGGTAATTCCATGAAACAGCCTGTATTTGTTGTCGAAAAACAGCGACGTGGCAGTTTCAACCGCGCCTTGCCCGCCCATCCATCGGCCCGCCTGCCCGCCGGACGACCAAACCCGGACGATCGGACAACCGGAGACGATTAATATTGCGACAGTGCTGCAATCAACGGTTGCGTAACGCAACCATGCCGCTACAATCCAGCGCCGTACCCCAACCTCACCCCCCCATTATTGTCAAACAACAAACTGTAAATCAAAATATTATAGCCGTAAACCAATCAGAAACAAACGACCACGACGAAAAAAGAGAAAGTTTTCGTATATTTGCCCTGCACAAAATCCTCTACCCCGATGGTCCGCGATCATATTTTGTCTCAAATCTGCACAAATTTCAAGTTCGAACCAACCGACGGGCAGAGGAAGATCATCGAGCAGCTTGCCGACTACCTTGCCGACCCCGACCCCAATCCCATTTTTATCCTCAACGGCTATGCCGGAACTGGCAAAACGACCATCATCGCCGCCCTCGTCGCGACGCTCAAAACATTAAAGGTCAAGCCCGTTCTGATGGCCCCAACCGGACGCGCGGCAAAAGTCATGGGACGTTACGCCTCGGAACCGTCGCATACCATCCATAAAAAGATCTACCGGCAGAAAAGCCTCGCTTCGCTTTCGGGCGAGTTCGTGCTCGACTTCAACCGCGAGAAGGATGCATGTTTCATCGTCGACGAGGCTTCGATGCTCACCAACGTCGCCGAGCCGGGGTCGCCTTTCGGATCGGGGTCGCTGCTCGACGATCTGGTGAGCTTCGTGCGCAACGGCCAGCGATGCAGGCTGATACTGGTCGGCGACGACGCCCAGCTGCCGCCGGTGGGTTACGACCGCAGCCCGGCCCTCGACCCGAAGACGATGGGGCGTTACGGCGATGTGGTCTACGGCTCGCTCGACGACGTGGTGCGCCACGGGCCGCAGTCGGGCATACTGTTCAACGCCACGCTCGTGCGCTGCATGATCGAGGCGGGCATCGCCCAGCCGCCGCTGCTCGACGTTGGTTATCCCGACGTGCGGGCCATCGACGGCGGCGAGTTCATGGAGGAGATCGAAAGCTGCTACTCGCGCTACGGCAAGGACGAGACCATCGTCATCACCCGTTCGAACCGCCGCGCCGGACGCTTCAACGAGGGCGTCCGCCGCCGCGTGCTCGGCGCGGAGGAGGAGATCGGTTCGGGCGACATGCTGATGGTCGTGCGCAACAACTACCACTACACCGAGCGTATCGAGAACTGCCCAATCGACTTTATGGCCAACGGCGACGTTGCCTTCCTGCGCCGTATCCGCCGTTTCGAGGAGCTCTACGGATTCCGTTTCGCCGAGGCCACGCTGCGTTTTGCCGACTACGACGACACGGAGATCGACTGCAAGGTGCTGCTCGACGCCCTCGCCTCCGACGCTCCCTCGCTGAGCCGCGAGCAGGGCAGTAAACTCTTTTTCAACGTTGCCGAAGACTATGCCAACATCCGCAGCAAGGCCAAACGTTACAAGGCGGTGCACGAGAACGAGTATTTCAACGCCGTGCAGATCAAGTTCGCCTATGCCGTCACGTGCCACAAGGCGCAGGGCGGGCAGTGGAGCGCGGTGTTCGTCGATAGGATGCTCTTCGGCGACGAACCGATGACCATCGACCTGTTGCGCTGGCTCTACACCGCCATAACCCGCGCCACCGAACGCCTATATCTCGTAAATTTCGACGACAGGTTTATTGACAAATAATTTTTTGTAAATTTGCATAATCGGAGCTCCTCCGCAGGATCCGCTTTGCCGCGTCTGGCGATATTTTGCGGTTCTTTTTGACGGCAAAAATTTTTGCCATCAAAAAGAACCGCCACCGAGATTGAACATAAAAACAGAATCGTCCGGAATTAAATGTAAATAAAGTGGAAGAGGTTATAGACCAATTAATTGATATGGATTATTATATAAAAGATAGTTTATATCAATTTGAAGTTGAAAATAAAGGATGTTTACTGAATGTTGCAATAAAATCTCCGGACCAATTAAAATATGTTGTGTCTTTCTACACAATAAAGAGATTTGAACAGGACATGCCTGAAGAGATGATTGACGATTGCTTTTTTTATGAGGGGAACATCATTTTTCTTAAAAAAATAACACTGGAAAATATATTGAAAACAATATCTATTTTTAATGATCGTAAGATGTATTCGAAATTAACACCCTGTTAAAATCTCGCTGATGACTGTTGGCAAAAAAGATTTTATGGAAATATCTGATGATTTTAAGAGAAACGCGACAAATGCCTCTGCTGCGCCACGCTTCGCCATGCATGACATTTATATAGAAAAAACCTATGGCCGCAGATAAACGCTATGTCGAAACGCCGCTCATGAAGCAATATTATGCGATCAAGGCCCGCCATCCTGACGCCATTTTGCTCTTTCGGGTGGGGGATTTTTATGAGACTTTCGGCGAGGATGCGATCAGGGCGAGCGCGATACTGGGCATAACGCTCACGCGAAGGGCCAACGGGGCGGCGGAATTTGTGGAACTGGCCGGATTTCCGTACCATGCGGTGGATACCTACCTGCCGAAACTGGTGAGGGCCGGCGAACGGGTGGCGGTTTGCGAACAGCTCGAAGACCCGAAGACGGTAAAGGGGATCGTCAAACGTGGCGTTACGGAGCTGGTGACGCCTGGCGTTGCGTTGAACGACAACATACTGACACACAAGGAGAACACCTTCCTGGCCGCTGTATTTTTCGGACGCGATAAGACCGGCGTGGCATTCCTGGACATATCGACCGGCGAGTTTTTCGCCGCCGAGGGCCGCGACGACTACATAGACAAGCTGTTGGGCAACCTTGCGCCGAAAGAGGTTCTCTATCAGCGTGGTTACGAGGATCGGTTCCGTGAGAAGTTCGGCGCGAAACACTACTCCTACCGCCTCGACGAATGGGTGTTCTCGGAGGATATCAACCGCGAAAAACTGTGCCGTCAGTTCGACGCCCGCTCGCTCAAGGGGTTCGGCGTCGATGAGATGCCATCGGCGATCTCGGCCGCCGGAGCGATACTTTACTACCTCGAATTTACCGAACACCGCGATCTGGCGCACATCAGCTCCATCTCGCGCATCGACCGCGACGAGTATGTGTGGATCGACAAGTTTACCGCCCGCAATCTCGAACTTTTCGGCTCGACAGGGCCGCGCGGCAGCTTCGTGGCAACGATTGACCGCACCTCGACCCCGATGGGAGGCCGACTGCTGCGCCGCTGGATCGCGCTGCCGCTCAAAGACATATCGGCCATCGAACAGCGGCTCGACACGGTCGAACGGCTTCGCGACGATGCTGCGACAGCCGGAATGCTTCGCGAGGCGGTAGAGCAGATCGGCGACTTGGAACGCCTGGCCTCGCGCATCGCGGCGCAGCGCATCGCCCCGCGCGAACTGGTGCAGCTCAAAATGTCGCTGCTGGCCATCGAACGGCTCAAACGGGCCATGAACTCCTCGGGCCACACCCCGCTGGAACTGCTCGCAAAGAGGCTCGACCCGCTGGAGGAGGTGCGCCGCAAGATCGAACGCGAGATCTCGCCCGACCCTTCAAATCAGATGGTTAAGGGTGGCGTGATTGCTGAAGGGGTCGACACGGAACTCGACGACCTGCGCCGCATCGCCCACCACGGCAAGGAGGTCGTGGCCTCCATTCAGGAGCGCGAGAGCATTGCCACGGGCATCCCGTCGCTCAAAGTGAGCTACAACAACGTCTTCGGATATTACATCGAAGTGCGTAATACTCATAAGGATAAGGTTCCCGACAGCTGGATCCGCAAGCAAACCCTAACCACGGCCGAGCGTTACATTACCGCCGAGCTCAAAGAGTACGAGGAGAAGATCTTCGGGGCCGAGGAGCGGATGATCGCCATCGAGCAACGCATTTACAGTGAGTTGCTTGCGTGGCTCGCCCCCCACCTGCGGGCCATTCAGGACGACGGGGCGGCGGTGGCGACGATCGACTGCCTGCTGGGTTTCGCCGCCGCCGCCGCCGAGCGCGGCTACTGCCGTCCGACGATAGACACGAGCAAAGCGCTGGAAATCACCGCCGGACGTCATCCGGTGATCGAAACGCTGATGGCCGTCGGCGAGGCCTACGTGCCCAACGACCTGTCGCTGGACGATGAGCATCAGCAGATTATGATGATCACCGGCCCCAACATGTCGGGCAAGTCGGCCCTGCTGCGTCAGACCGCGCTGATCGTGCTCATGGCGCAGATGGGGAGTTTCGTGCCGGCTTCGGCGGCCCGTATCGGCGTGATAGACAAGATATTCACCCGCGTCGGAGCGAGCGACAACATCTCGCAGGGCGAGTCGACGTTCATGGTCGAGATGCTCGAATCGGCCTCGATCCTCAACAACCTTTCCGACCGCAGTCTGCTGCTTCTGGATGAGATCGGGCGCGGCACGAGCACCTACGACGGCATCTCAATTGCGTGGGCAATGGTCGAATACATTCACGGAACAGGGCGTGCCAAAACCATGTTTGCCACTCACTATCACGAGCTTAACCAGATGGAGGAGTTGTTCCCGCGCGTGCGGAACTACAACGTTTCGGTGCGCGAGGTCGACCGCAACATCATCTTCATGCGTCGGCTCGAACGCGGCGGGACGGAGCACTCGTTCGGTATTCACGTCGCGCGCATGGCCGGAATGCCCGCCCGCGTTGTCGAGAGCGCCGAACGCATTCTGGCCTCTTTGGAGGCGACGCGATCGCGGGTGGAAGGGGTTGAGGGTGACGCGATTGCGACGACTGCTGCACCAGATGGCGTGCCGTCCGCCGCCCCGTTTGCCGTCCCTGCTGCTGTTCCGGCTGTGCGTCCGGCCATCGTCTCCGGCGGGCGAAAGCGTCAGTCGGAGTCGATACCCGGCGTCCAGTTGAGCATGTTCCAGCTTGACGATCCCGTGTTGAAACAGATCCGCGACGAGATCCGCGGCCTCGACGTCAACGCCCTCACCCCACTCGAAGCCCTAAACAAACTCAACGAAATCAAAAAGATAACAGGGCTGTAAATCAAATAAAAAGAGAGGATCCATATGGATCCTCTCTTAAAGAATCAACTTTTTTCCCCGTGACAATTTTTATATTTCTTGCCGCTCCCACAATGACAAGGATCGTTTCTCCCTGGAATTTTATCTTTAACAAATGGCGCGCTTCTCTTGAGCCCATCTACAAAATCGATTTTTTGTATTGATAGCACTCGAAATGACATAATCGTTTTACCTTCAAGATTAGTTAAGGAATTTTCTGTTGTATTTTTGTACCAATTCAGCCTGATGGTCTAAATAGTACTTAAACTGTTCCTGTAACAGGATCAATACTTTTAATTTCTCAAAGGTACTAAAACAATCTAAGATTACACAAAAATAATGCGCAATTCACTTTCAATAGTTATACACCAACCCTACTTCCTTTTCACTTCGACCTGTTCGTATCCTTCGATGACGTCGCCGACCTTTATGTCGTTGTAGTTGTCGATGTTAAGGCCGCACTCCATGCCTACGGTGACCTCCTTCACGTCGTCCTTGAACCGTTTGAGCGAGCCGAGGCGACCGGTGTAAGCCACGATGCCGTCGCGGATGACGCGGATCGGGGTGTTGCGCGTGAGCTTGCCCTCGCGGACTATACAGCCAGCCACCGTGCCGACTTTGGTGATCTTGAACACTTCGAGCACCTCCACCGAACAGACTATCTCCTCTTTGGTCTCCGGGGCCAACATGCCGTCGATTGCGTCCTTGATGTCGTTGATTGCGTCGTAGATAATTGAGTACAAACGGATTTCGATCTCCTCTTTCTCGGCGAGCCTGCGGGCGCTGGACGACGGGCGCACTTGGAACCCGATGATCACGGCGTTCGACGCCACGGCCAGCAACACGTCCGACTCCGAGATGGGGCCCACGGCCTTGTGAATGACGTTGACCTGAACCTCCTCTTTCGAAAGTTTTATCAGCGAGTCGGTCATCGCCTCGATTGAACCGTCCACGTCGCCCTTGACTATGATGTTGAGCTCCTTGAAGTTGCCGATGGCTATACGGCGGCCTATCTCGTCGAGCGTGATATGTTTCTGGGTGCGCAGTCCCTGCATTCGCTGCAACTGCTCGCGCTTGTTGGCGATCTCGCGGGCGCTGCGGTCGTCCTCCATGACGTTGAATGTGTCGCCTGCCTGAGGCGCGCCGTTCAGACCGAGCACCAGCACCGGCGTTGCGGGCGGAGCCTCGTCGACCTTGTGCCCGCGCTCGTTGAACATCGCCTTCACGCGGCCCGAGAAGATGCCCGACACCATCACGTCGCCCACGCGCAGCGTACCGTTATGTACCAGCAACGTAGTGACATAGCCGCGGCCCTTGTCGAGCGTCGACTCGATGACCGTTCCGCTGGCCTTGCGGTTCGGGTTGGCTTTCAGGTCGAGAAATTCGGCTTCGAGCAGCACCTTTTCGAGTATCTTGTCGACGTTGAGCCCCTGCTTGGCCGAGATCTCCTGCGACTGATACTTGCCGCCCCAGTCCTCGACCAGCAGGTTCATGCCTGCCAGCTGCTCCTTTATGGCTTCAGGGTTGGCCCCAGGCTTGTCTATCTTGTTGATGGCAAAGACCATCGGCACACCGGCCGCCGTAGCGTGGTTGATCGCCTCGACGGTCTGCGGCATGACGTTGTCGTCGGCCGCCACGATGATTATGGCTACGTCCGTTACGTTTGCTCCGCGGGCGCGCATGGCCGTAAATGCCTCGTGACCGGGCGTATCGAGGAATGTGATCTTGCGCCCGTCCTCAAGCACAACGCTGTACGCCCCGATGTGCTGTGTGATGCCGCCCGCCTCGCCTTCGATGACGTTGGTGTTGCGGATCCGGTCGAGCAGCGAGGTCTTGCCGTGGTCGACATGGCCCATGACCGTAACGATCGGCGGACGCGACACGAGATCCTCGGGTTTGTCTTCATCCTGATCCTCAATGGCTTCCTGAATGTCGACCGAGACGAACTCCACCTTGTAGCCGAACTCCTCGGCCACGACGACCAGTGCCTCGGCGTCAAGACGCTGGTTGATCGACACCATAAGTCCGAGGTTCATGCAGGCGGTGATAACGTCGGTCACTGCCGCGTCCATCATCGAGGCCAACTCGCTGACCGTCACGAACTCCGTCACCTGCAAGGTGCTCTTTTCGTATTCGGCCCTTTCGATCGCCTCGCTCATGCGGGCCGAAACGGCGTCGCGCTTGTCGCGGCGATACTTGGCGCTCTTGCTCTTCGACCCTTTCGAGGTCAGGCGTGCCAGCGTATCCTTTATCTGTTTCTGTACATCCTCGTCGCTTACCTCGGTGCGCACGACGGGTTTTGAAGAGGGCTTGCCCCCCTTGCGTTTCTTGCCACCCGACGGGGCTCCACCCGGACGCTGCCCCTGCGGGCCGCCGCCGGGGCGCTGTCCCTGAGCTCCGCCGCCGCCCGGACGTTGACCGCCCTTGCCGCCGCCCTGTTTTGCGGGCGCCGGCTGGCGCGATATGTCGACCTTGTCGTTGGTTATCCTTTTGCGTTTGCCGCGATGTCTGCCGCTGGCTTCGAGCGTCGTTACATCCACCTTGCCAAGCACTTTCGGGCCGTCGAGCTTCACGTCTTCGCCCGGGCGGAACACGTTGCTGTTGTCCGCCGCCACACGGTCGTCGTAGGTCTGGGTCTGCACCACCACCGGCTCCTGTTTCGGTTTCGGCGCGGGGAGAGGCTTCTGCGGAACTTTCGGCGCAGGGGCGGGGGCGGGCTTGGGCGCGACTGCCGGTTTGGGCGCAGCCTTCGGGGCGGGCGCAGGGGCGGGGGTCGGTTTAGCCGCCGGCGCAGGCTTCTGTGCCTCCGCAGGCTTGGGAGCTGCGGGGGCGACCGGTTGGGGGGCAGGCGCGGGGGCGGCAGGTTTCCCCGAGAGGTCGATCTTGCCGAGGATCTTGGGCTGGCTGATCGACACGTGGTCTTTTGCCGTGATCACGCTGCTCTTGACCACCACCTCCTGGCCGAAGCTCTCCTCCTCTTTCTGCGCGGCCCTGTCCTGTATGGACACAGAGTCCTTGACGGCGAGCCTTTCGCGTATCTGCCGTGCGTCGCCTCCCGGTCGGGTGGCGCCGAATTCCTTTTCGAGAATGGCATAGACGTCCGGCTCGATGATGGCGCTGGGCGAACCGTCTATCTTTACGCCCTTTCTGGCGAGAAACTCGGCCATCGTCGCCAGTCCCACCCTGAACTCCCTTGCTGCCTGCTGGAGCCTGATTCTTCTTTCGTTTGCCATATTTCGTTTTTTTACTTGTACAATGTTAAACACTCCTGTCCGTCTGCGGGCCGGAACGGCAAAGCGATCCGCCTGACAGCTTTGCCTCGCATCCCTTCGGGCCGGAACCCTCGCAATGACGGTTTACATTGCAGGGCCGCCTGCGCTTCGTTCTGCTCCCTCTCGGCGTTGCTTCTGCTTCGTCCCAGTCCTGCTCCCTCCAAGTTGCCGTTGCGGCTCACCTCGGTTCCCGCCCCGATGTTGCCAGCGGCTTCCTTGCGCTGCCCGGGCATGGTCTGCAGGCGGACTATGTCCTCGCCATGCTGTCCGGTTCTCCCCGCCGCACGGCAGAGAACTCATGCAGGCATGGCCCTGCCTTTGCTACCTGGTCGGTTCGCGCGCCGGTTCGCGCCGTGTGCATTAATCGAACTCCGAGCGGAGTATCGAGAGCACCTCTTTGATGGTCTCCTCTTCGAGGTCGGTACGGGCGACGAGCTCCTCCTGCGGCATGTCGAGCACGCTTTTGGCCGTGTCGCAGCCTATGGCTTTCAGGGCGTCGATGATCCACTGGTCGATCTCGTCCGAGAAGTCGTCCAGCGCCACGTCTTCCTCCTCCACTTCGCGGTAAACGTCTATGTTGTAGCCGGTCAACATGCTTGCCAGCCGGATGTTGAGCCCGCCCTTGCCGATAGCCAGCGACACCTCGTTCGGTTTGAGGTAGACGGCGGCGGTCTTCTTCTCGTCGTCGAGGCTGATCGAGGCGACTTTGGCAGGGTTGAGCGCGCGCTGGATAAGCAGCTGCGCGTTGGAAGTCCAGTTGATGACGTCGATGTTCTCGTTGCGCAACTCCTTGACGATCGAGTATATGCGCGACCCTTTCATGCCCACGCAGGCCCCTACGGGGTCGATGCGGTCGTCGTAGGACTCCACAGCCACTTTGGCCCTCTCGCCCGGTATGCGGACTATCTTGCGCACGGTGATCAGTCCGTCGAAAATCTCCGGGACTTCGAGTTCGAACAGCCTTTCGAGGAACTCCGGCGCCGTGCGCGAGAGCACAATCTGCGGCGAGTTGTTCTTCATCTCCACCTTCGACACGATAGCGCGGATGGCGTCGCCCTTGCGGAAAAAGTCGTTCGGGATCTGCTCCGACTTGGGCAGCACCAGCTCATTCTCGTCGTCGTCCAGCACCAGTATCTCCTTTTTCCACATCTGATAGACCTCGCCGGTGATGATCTCGCCCACCTTTTCGCGATATTTCTCGTACAGCGCCGCCTTCTCCAGATCCATGATCCGCGAAGCGAGGTTCTGCCTGAGCGAGAGCACCGAACGGCGGCCAAAGCTGGCCAGTTTCAGTTCGTCGGCCACCTCTTCGCCTATTTCGTAGGTCTCGTCCAGCTTGCGTGCGTCGCTGAGCGAGATCTCCGTATTCGGATTCTCCACCGCCCCGTCCTCGACGATCGTCCGGTTGCGCCAGATCTCGAGGTCGCCAGTATTTGGGTTTATCGTAACATCGAAATTCTCGTCCGTCTCGTAGGTCTTGGCCAGCAGGTGGCGGAACGTCTCCTCCAAAACCCCGATCATCGTATTCTTGTCGATGTTCTTCAACTCCTTGAACTCTGCAAAGGCGCTGATCAAATTCAGATTATCCATTTTATTTATGGTTTATTCTTACAATACTCTTTCCCTGCCGGAGATCAACTGAAATCCAGCTGTTCGCGTGTGGATTTTATCTCGTCGAGGCTGTACCGCTGTTCGACCTCGACCTTTGTTTTTTTCCTTTTGCCCGCCGGCGTCTCTACCGTCTCGCTGCGGGTGTAACGCAACACTACCGAACTTTCGTCGGCCTCGACAAGCGTTGCGACGATCTTGACGCCGGAGCGGAGTACGACCTCCACGGTGCGGCCTGCTAGCTTGCGGTATTGGCGCAGCAACTTCAACGGCTGACCTATGCCTGCCGAGGCGACGGTCAGCCACATGTCGTCCGTTTCGCCCTCGAACGCCGCCTCTATCGCGCGGCTGAGCTCGATGCAGGCGTCAAGACTTGCGCCGCGATCGCCGTCGATGGTCACCTCCGTCTCGCCGCCCGACAGCAGCCGCACATCGACAAGGAACAGCTCGCCCCCGGCCAGTCGTTGCTCGACAAACGTCCTAATACGCTCCGTATCAACCATATAGTTCAAATAAAACCGGTGCGGCCCCTAATAAAACAGGGGACTACCGTCCCCTGCACACCTAAATCCGATGCAAATATAAGAAAAACATTCCAACTACCAAAAACAATTACAATATTTTGCCCGTTAAGAACATTGCGGCGATCGTGAAGTAGATCAGCAGCCCCGTCACGTCGACCAGCGTGGCCACGAACGGGGCGGAGGCCGTGGCAGGGTCGAGGCCGCAACGTTTGAGCAGCAGCGGGATGAGCGAACCGGAGAGCGTGCCCCACAGCACTATCAGCACCAGCGACGTCGCGACGCTGATCCCCACCCACTCCCAATAGGGACCGTAATCGAACAGTCCCGTCTGTTGCCAGACAAGGATGCGCACAAAACCTATCGCGCCGAGTATCGCGCCCAGCATCAGCCCCGAGAGCGCCTCCTTGCGCATCACATACCACCAGTCGCGCAGTTTCAACTCCCCGAGGGCCAGCGAACGGATAATGAGCGAGGCGGCCTGCGAACCGGAATTGCCGCCGCTCGAAATGATCAGCGGCACGAACAGCGCGAGCACCACCGCCCGTTCGATCTCCGCGTCGAAATAGCCCATCGCCGAGGCGGTCAGCATCTCGCTCAGGAACAGGACAACAAGCCAGCCGGCGCGCTTCTTGACCAGCTGCGTCAGCGGGGTACGGGTGTAGGACATGTCGAGTTCCTGCACGCCGCCGAACTTCTGGATGTCCTCCGTGTCGCGCTCCTTGATTTGGTCGAGAATGTCGTCGATGGTGACGATGCCCACCAGCGTGCCGTTTTCCGAGACGATGGGCAGCGCCGCGCGGTCGTACTTGTCGAAGATCTCGAGCGACTGTTCTATCGGGGTGGTCGTGACGATGGAGATGAAGTTGCTGTCCATCAGGTCAATGATCAGCTGCGAGTTGTCGGCCAGCAGCAATTGCCCGATGCGCAGGTCGTCGATCAGGCGGTTGTTGCGGTCGACGACGTAGATAAAGTTGAGCGTTTCGGCCTTTTTGCCGTAGCGTTTGATGTGCTGCAACGCCCGTTCGACGCTCCACTCGGGCCGCACCTGGATGTAGAGCGGCGTCATGAGGCGCGCCACGCTGTCGGGACGGTAGCCTATGAGGTTGAGGGCTATCTCCCGCTGCTTTTTCTCGAGCAGGTTGACGCAATATTTGATCAGGTCGTCGGGGAAATCCTCGAACAGCGCGGTGCGGTCGTCGGGCTCAAGGTTGTTGAGCGTCTCGGCCAGCTCCTTGTCTCCCAGGCTGCGGGCCAGCTCCTCCTGCGTGGCGAGGTCGAAATAGGGGAACACTTCGCCCTTGTCCCTGCCCGGCAGGAGCATGAAGGCCAGGTTGCGTTCCTTTTCGTCGAGCGCCGAGAACTGCTCGGCAATGTCCGCAGGGTGTTTGACAAGTATGTCCATAAAAATGGCCCTATTCTATCTCATCCCCCTCCTTTGCCGCGTTATAGGGTTTGAGTATGCCGCGTTTCGACTCGCGGACGAAGCCGAGGATCAGTTCGCGCTCCTCGCTCGGCGCCATCTGGCTTTCGATCATCTCGCAGGCGCGCCCGTAACCGTAACCGCTCTGGAACAGTATGCGGAATATCTCCTGTATCTCGGCTATCTTCTCCGATGTGAAACCCCTGCGGCGCAGCCCGATAAAGTTGGCCCCGACGAACGACAGCGGAAAGTGGGCGGCCTTGACATACGGCGGCACATCCTTGCTGACGAGCGAACCGCCGCTGAGCATCGCGTGGGCCCCGATACGGCAGAACTGATGCACCGCCGAGTGGCCGCCGATGATGGCCCAGTCGCCCAGCTCGACCTCTCCGGCCAGCGACACGCCGTTCACTATCACGCAGTTGCTCCCCACCAAGCAGTCGTGCCCGATATGGGCGTAGGCCATTATCAGATTGTTCGAGCCGACGACCGTCTTACCTCGCGCCGCGGTGCCGCGGTTGATGGTTGCGCTCTCGCGCACGGTGTTATTGTCGCCCATCTCGACGGCGCTGTACTCGCCGCGAAATTTCAGATCCTGCGGCAGACCGGCTATCACTGCCGAGGTGTGTATCTTGCAGTTGCGGCCCATGCGCGCCCCGTCGAGGATCACCGCCCCCGGCCCGATCCAGCTGCCGTCGCCGATAACGACGTCGCCGGCAATGTATGCGAAAGGTTCGACCGTGACGCCCTCGCCCAGTTTCGCATCGGGATGGACGTATGCCAGATTGTTGATATTTCCCATTGATTACTCGTTTTTAGTGATTTGCGCCATAAGTTGCGCCTCGACGGCCAGTTGTCCGGCCACGAATGCGCGGGCCTCCATGATCACTATGCCGCGGCGGATGGGCTCGGTGAGCCGCAACTCGAAGAGGATCGTGTCGCCAGGCACCACCTTGCGTTTGAACTTCACACCGTCGATCTTCATGAAGTAGGTCGAATAGTTGCTCGCATCGGGGATATTGTGCAGCGCGAGGATGCCGCCGCACTGCGCCATCGCCTCCACGAGCAGCACCCCCGGCATTACGGGCTCGTCGGGGAAGTGGCCCACGAAGAACGGCTCGTTCATGGTGACGTTCTTGACCCCTGCAACACTGTCCTCGGTAATGGCTATGACCTTGTCCACCAGCAGGAACGGCGGACGGTGGGGCAGCAGTCGCCTGATCTGGTTTATGTCGTAGACCGGCTGGTCGGCAGGGTTGTAGCGCACCGTGGGTTTGATCCCCTCGCGGCGCATGGTCTTCTTGATGCTCTTTGCGAGGCTGGTGTTGGCCAGATGGCCGGGACGGGTGGCCATAACCCGCCCGCGGAGGCGGACGCCGAGCAATGCAAGGTCGCCCAGCAGGTCGAGCAGTTTGTGACGGGCGGGCTCGTTGTGGAACCGCAGTTCGATGTTGTTCAGGTAGCCGTTTTGCGCCACCTTCACGTCGGGTTTGTTGAGCACCCTGGCCAGGCGCGAAATCTCCTGTTCCGATATTTTTTTCTCTACCACCACGATGGCGTTGTCCAGATCGCCGCCACGGATCATGTTGAGGTTGAACAGCGGCTCGAGTTCGTGCAGGAAGACAAATGTCCGACACGGGGCGATGGACGATGCGAAATCGTCGCCCTGACGGTATGTGGCATATTGATTGCCAATCACATGCGAATCGTAGTCGATATGCACCGACGCCGACAGTTCGTCGTCGGGGTAGACGGACAGTTCGACCCCTTTCTCCGGTATCGAAAAGCATATCTTCTCCGTCACGTCGTAAAAGTGCAGCTCGGCCTCCTGTTCGACGAGCCCCGCCTCGGCGACGGTATCGGCATATACGCGCGCCGAACCGTCCATGATCGGGACTTCGGGGCCGTCGAGGTCGATCAGCGCATTGTCGACCCCCATGTACCACAGGCTGGCCATCAGGTGTTCGATGGTGCTCACCCTTGCCGCGCCGCGCTCGATGGTGGTGCTGCGCGAGGTGTCGGTGACGAAGTCCGACAGGGCCGGAACGGTTGGTTTGCCGTCGAGGTCGATGCGGCGGAAGACTATTCCGTGGTCGGCCTCGGCCGGCGAGATGTTCATCGTAACGTCGAGCCCCGAATGGAGCCCCTTGCCTTTGAAACTTATAGGTGTTCTGAGCGTCTTTTGGCGTTCGCGGATCATGACATTTAAGATTTGTTAGGCAACTTTCAATATTTTTATTTATGCAGGCCGGACGTCGAAAATCAGTGGCGTCCTTATGCTGTTATTCATGACGCCAAGTCGTTTTTCAGGCCTCGCAGAGGCCTTTTTGCAAACGGCAGCCTTTGGGCGCAGGGCCGCTGCCTGTCGCCTCTGTCCATTTGCCTGCGGCTTCGGGGGCGGTCTCCGGCGAAGCGTCCCTCCGCCGGCTGCGTGACACAAGTGTCATTTCCCTCCATATTTCTGCCGTTCATTGCCGTTTATCGCGCGTAACGCACTTTCGGCCAGGGACAGGGTGTGCCTCGCGACAAATGCCAAAATAATAATTGCGGCAAAATTATTAATTTTTTCCGTATTTTCAGTAATTTTGCAACGCATAAATGGACGACATCGCAAAAAAAGCCCCCTCCGAGGTGGCATTTCCCTTTCAGAGACGGCACGGCGACGCAGGCGAGTGGGCTTTCGACCACCGTGCGGCGCTGTTGCTGACGGTTGTCATCGTCCTGTCGCTGTCCATACTTTTCGTCGGCACGCGGATCATGATCGGCCAGCGCAAGGCCGCGGCCATCGTACTTTTCGAGCCCGCAACCACCCCCCCGCAACAGCCCGCGCCGCAGGAGCAGGCCGCCGTGGCGAGGCAGGGCGGCAGCGACGACTACTCCGACGTGCGCAACCGCGTCTCCAACGCCGCGGCAGCCGAGAACCGCAACCTCAGGGATTCAAAGGGAATCGACGCCAACGAGCTCTACCGCGAGGCGCAGGAGGTGGCGGAGCGGGTGCGGGCCAACCGCGACGCCTACGAGCGCGGGTTGGCCGAAAATGCGGGGCGCGCCTACGGTTCGGGGCAGGGCTCCGGCGGCCCCAACGAGGAGGGCTACTCCGGCGCTTCGGGGAGTGCGGCAGGGAGCGGCGGTCCCGCAGGCAGCAGCTCCGCCGAGGGTGACGTGAAGCTCAAAGGGCGCGTCACGGGGAGTTTCTCGCTGACCGACCCGTTGCGCACATCGGTCAGGTTTCACATTCCGGCCTACCGCTGTCAGGGCGGGGGCGAGGTGGTGGTGAATATCGAGGTCGACCGCAACGGCCGCGTTGTCGCGGCTTCGGTCGACCGCAGCGTATCCTCGTCCGACGGCTGCATGACCGAGATGGCCCTCGACGCTGCCCGCCGCTCGCGCTTCAATACCGACAACTCCGCCCCTGACCCGCAGCGGGGGACGATAGACTATATCTTTATACCGCAGTAAAGGCCTCGCCGGGGAGCGGCAAGCCCGCCGTGCAAAAAATTTTTGCACGGCGGGCTTGTTTTCTTGAAAAATATTAATTATTGTGTAAATATTTGGATTGCGCATACTGCCTTTGTGAAAACTAAACCTCATACGGCTATGAAACCTGCAAATTTACTCGTGCTGTGCACGGCAGTTGCGCTCTCGGCAAGCTGCAAGAAGACGTCGCCTCCCGCCCCCACGCTGACGCTCGAATTGAGCGTCACGACTTACGACTTTGCCTCGTGGGGCGTGGATACAATGAC
>JAIRQC010000060.1 GCA_031256675.1 Rikenellaceae bacterium | reverse complement strand
ACAGCCCACCGGGTGCTGCATCCACGAGTTGGCCACCAGTATCCACACCGCCGACAGGTTGGCCCCGATAGCGGTCAGCCATGTCGAGGCGAGGTGGAAGCCGCGGCTCACCTTGTTCCAGCCGAAGAACATCACGGCGATGAAGGTGCTCTCCATGAAAAAGGCCATGATACCCTCCACGGCCAGCGGGGCGCCGAAAATGTCGCCAACGAAGTGGGAATAGTTCGACCAGTTGGTGCCGAACTCAAATTCGAGAATGAGGCCCGAAGCAACGCCGATGGCGAAGTTGATGCCGAAGAGCCGCATCCAGAATTTTGTGGTACGCTTCCAGAACTCGTCGCGCGTGCGATAGTAGAGGGTCTCCATGATGGCGATGATGAAGCCCAGTCCCAGCGTGAGCGGCACGAAAAGCCAGTGGTAAATGGCCGTCATGGCAAACTGCGCACGCGACCAGTCGACGGTTTGTAAATAATCCATAATATTAATATAATAAAGTTTGACCAGTAGTCAGGGTTTGTCTAAAATTCGCTCCATGTCCTTTTCGCCCCTTATCATCATGTTCTTTCCTGCGTCTTATCCCCATGTCTTTTCCGCACTTTATCCCCATGCTCCTTTCTGCGTTTTTTTCTGTCGTCGCCACGTTTTGTGCTGATCTGTTAGGGATGTCGCAATGCTTTTTATCGTTGCCCTGCTACATGTAACATAGCCATGCTCTACGGCTGCTTTTGTGCCGCCCCGTTGCATGCAACATTTTGTCGTTGCTCCGTCACATGGAACGTCGCAATACTTTTTGTCGTTGCCACGTTATATGCAACATAGCCATGTTCTACGGCTGCTTTTGTGCCGCCCCGTTGCATGCAACATTTTGTCGTCGCCCCGTCACATGGAACGTCGCAATGCTCGCCGGCTGCGGCAAAGAGATCATCGAAAAAGAACCATGCGAGCCGAATGTAATGTTCAGCGCGGTTGAAGCATCTGTCGTTTTTGTTTAGCGTGAGCCTTGCGAATTTTGCGAAACAAAAAGTATCCGTGTGACAAATATTTTATCTCTGTGCGTTCGAACGGCCATGCTTATCGCCTCCCCTGCGGTCAGGAGAGCGGCGATCGACGACTGCAGCCCTAAAAAAGACGTCTGCCGTAGGTTTCGCCTGCCAGAAACACGCGACAGCGTGCTCCGCCCGGTGCAGCCACATTTATCTGGCTATCAGTTCCTGCATCACGTGGTGGCTGCGTTCCTCGGGGTTTTTGCCGGCCATGAAGTCGGGAAAAAAGAAAACTTTCAACACGGCGAACATTATGAACAGTTTGACGATAATAATGATCCACAGAGTGCGCCCCACGCGGCTCATCCCGCGGAACCCGTCGACATAGAACCGGATAATATTTCGAACCGTGCGTACCATAATCAAAATTATATAAAATTTGACAATAAACCAAAGCCAACACAATAATTCAGCAAAAAATCTAATGCCATATCGAAACTTAAAGCAGCCTGAGCAGCTTGCCGCGCGAAAGCATACAGGCTCCTGCCACGCCGGCCTTTTCGCCCAGTTTCGAGAATTTGATTGTGGTGTCTTTGCTCACGAGCAGCAGAGAGTGTTTATTTATGGCGCTCTTGATGGGCAGCATCAGGTAGTCGCGCGCCGTGGCCAGCGTGCCGCCAATGACTATAAGCTCGGGGTTGAACAGGTTGACCAGTCCTGATATGGCTCGTCCCATAAGATTGCCAACCTCTTCGGTAATCTCTATGGCCAGTACATCCTCTTTCGTTACGGCCAGCATGATGTCGTCCAGAGTGATCGGTTCGCCTTTTTTGTATCTGCCAGACAGCATCGAAGCGCGACCCTCGCCAAGTTTTTCGAGAAACATGCGATGGACGGCCGAACCCGAAACTCCGGTTTCCAGGCACCCCCGTTTGCCGCAACGACAGATAATCTCGTTCTCGAAAAACGGGAAATGGCCGAATTCACCCGAAAAGCCCGATTTGCCATAACACAGCCTGCCGTCGATCACGATTCCGATACCCAATCCCCAACTTGCATTGACAAAGAGCATATCGCGTTCGTTATGTGCCGCACCCATCATATATTCGCCGTAAGCCATGGCGCGAGAATCGTTTTCTATGTACACGTTGCAGCCGAGCTTCTCTTCGAGCAACATGGCGATGGGCTTCTCCTCGACGAAATAAAAACTGTAACTGTATCCGCTTTCGGAATTCACGCGCCCCGAAAGATTAATCCCCACGGCGAGTATCTTTTGTCGCGAAACAGGCAGACCATCCAGAAAGGAGTTGATTATGGAGCATAGTTCGTCGAAAGACTGTTGCGAATTCTCGAGCAAGAAGTTGCGGAAAGTCTGATATTCGGTAAAATTTCCCTTGAAATCGATCACCCCCATATCCATACGGTCATTTTTCAGGTCGACGCCGACGAAATAGCCCGCATCGGGATTGAGCCCGTAAATGCTTGGTTTGCGCCCGCCGTTGGCTCCATGCTTGCCGAAGTCGTAGACAAACCCCTCGTCTTTCAATTCTCCGATGAGTTTGGTTACGGTGGGCACGCTGATATTCATTTCGCGACTCAGTTCCGGAATCGTATAATAGCCACCCGTGATACATTGACGAATGATCTCTTTTTTCAGGAGCGCGCTCCTGTTACCTTCGCTGGCCTGTTGCAGGAATGAGTTGTTCATGGTGGAGATATATTTGTGTCAAAGATACGAAAATTTGCTGCAACAAATAAACCCTCATTATAGTTTTTCTATATTCATAAATATATTTTTCGCAATCAACGTTGTTTATTATAAAAATAATTATCTTTGCTGGCAATAGTACAAAATAAAATCGCACAAAAAACTTGTCGACTATGAAACAGCATTCCTTTACAACATTTCTGGCAGCAGTAACGCTGCTTCTTCTCATCGCTTCATGCGGCAACGGGGAAAAGCCGCATTACGAATTCCCTGACCCTGACGCAGAGCAACCTCAACCTCAACCTGAACCGACCGGCTATCCCGACGGGCTCACGGTAACGCCGTTCGAGGACGATCTGGGAAATGGAAGCGTTTGCAAAGGCTATGTCGCCGTGGCCGATCTGCACGCCAATCCCAAACTGAGATTCAACGCCGTATATGTCTCTCCGGCAAAAGAGCCCTCGGCGATTCATGCCGAGTTTGCTTCGGAGGGCAAAGGCATGCCGTTCATAACGGTCAACGGCGGCTACTTCTCCGGCGGCGCTTCGCAAAGCCTGCTCATAACGAGCAACGTTCTAAAAGCCATCAATATACTGTCTCTTACGCGCAAGGATGCATCCGACAACAATGTGACGGTCTATCCTGTGCGTTCCGCTTTCGGACAAATGGCTTCGGGGGCTTTCGAGGCACAGTGGATATATTGCATGACCTCCGACGGCAGCAAACCATACGGTTTCCTATCGCCACTGGATAACGACGAACGCACCAAAACCTTCATGGCCTCGCCGCCCACCGTGGCGACCGTCGGAGCTGCACTGTGGAGTCCGCGCGAAGCTGTCGGAGGCGGCCCGTCGCTGGTGCGGGGCGGAATAAACGTAGCTGTAGAGAGCTACTGGAAAGAGGTTTTCGACGGCGGCGGCATCGCCGGAACATCGCGCCAGCCGCGCACGGCGATTGGAGCGACATCTGATGACAAGATTGTGCTGATAGTCTGCGACGGGCGCAACATGAACGGTTCGTCGGGCTTTACACTCGACGAGCTTGCCAGTAAACTCATCTCGAAAGGTGTTGTCGATGCGATCAATCTCGACGGTGGAGGCTCATCGACCATTGTCGGATGCGAAGGGAGCGTCCTTAACCGCCCGAGCGATACGGGTAGCGGCGTGACAATAGTCGAACGCAAGGTTCCTACGGCAGTGGTGATCTCATGCGTTCCGTAGAAATAAATTATTTTATTTTCAAGTCGCGCAATAGAAAATATTTTTCTATATTTGCTGTCGAATATCCATCAACCGAATACCGCTATGCGAAATGCCCTGCCTGTCATAATGTTTCTGTCGTTCTGCGGTGCATCGTTCGCAGCGCGTGATTCTGCGGTAAATCAGAAACAGGCCTGCCTCTGGTTTGATTGTGAGGCCAATTACCGGCGGCTCTCCTCGCCCGACTCGGTGCGTCATTACCTGCAACTGGCCAAAGATACAGGATTTACCGACGTTGTGCTTGATGTGAAGTCGATCATGGGCGAGGTATGCTGGCACAGCCGCATAGCTCCATTCATGGGAGAATGGGAAGGATGGTACCGCGATCAGGATTATGACCTGACGGCCATCATGATAAATGAGTGTCACCGCATAGGTATGCGGATCAGCGCATCGCTCAACATTTTCTGTGGTGGTCACAACTTCTTTGGGCGAGGCATTATTTATAAACAATATCCGCAGTGGCAGTCGCTCATATATAATAATGGCGTGATGACGCCGATCGAGAAGATCAAAACAACTTACAACGGGATGCTCAACCCTGCCGATCCGGAGGTGCGTCGCTACCAGTTGGACGTGCTTGCCGAATTTGCCGGACGCTACCCGCATCTCGACGGCATCATCCTCGATCGCGTGCGTTACGATGGCATAACCGGCGACTTCTCCGACCTCTCTCGCCGCGAGTTCGAACGTTACGCAGGAATCACGGTCGGTAATTTTCCCGAAGATATACTCTATTGGGAGGAAGATAGCGACAAAATGAGATGGCGGCGCGGGCCGCTTTTCAAGAAGTGGGTCGAGTGGCGCGCCGGGGTTATATATACTTTTTTCGAAGAGGCGCGCCGGACGATAAGGCAGGCCGCTCCGGAGGTAGAATTCGGAACCTATACGGGAGCATGGTACCCGACCTATTACGAGGTCGGAGTGAACTGGGCCAGCCGCGATTACGACCCGTCGCGCGATTACGACTGGGCCACGTCGGAATACCGAAAATGGGGCTGTGCCGAACTGTTCGACATTTATATGACAGGACTGTACTACACAGACATTACGACGGACGACGGCAAACGTCGTCGCGCGGCGGTCGCAAAACGCACAGAAGCGGCAATGTCGGAAGCCGAGGACGACTGGTATACGGTCGAGGGGGGGGCAAAACATGCACGGGAGTTGACCCGCGGTGCCGCGCCGCTTATCGGCAGCATCTACGTAGAGCAGTACGCCAACCATCCCGAAGAGTTTTCCCTGGCGATACGCATGGTTATGTCAGCCTGCGACGGAGTGATGGTTTTCGACATTTCGCACATTGTCTCGCGCGGTTGGTGGAAGATCGTGGCCGAGGCGATCAAGAACCCGATTAAATAACTATAAATATCTGAAACCATGCCGTGTAATATTTGCGCGCAACGTCTATACAATATGATTAATTTTAACGAATAACCCTGTTTGCCATGAAAATTTACAACTCTGCAAAAATCCGGAGGAGAATGTCGATGTTGCGGGCTGGAATGCTCGCACTGTCGATGTTTCTTGCGGGCACGGTGGGCGCATTGGCCCAAAACACCCTGCGCGGCAAAGTAACCGACGGGGCTGGAGTTCCGCTTGCCGGAGCAGCCGTCACCGTGAAAGGCGGCGGCGGCGCGACAACCTCTCAGAACGGCGAATATTCCATCGCTGTACAGTTGGGCGACGCACTCGTTTTTTCGTTTATCGGTCTGCCCTCCCATGAAGCTACATACACGGGACAGGCTACCATCGACGTGGTGCTCAAAGAGAATGAAGCCGAGGTGGAGGAGGTGGTCGTGGTGGGATACGGAACACAGAAGAGATCGTCGCTGACGGCTTCTATCTCACAGATCAGCGGAGCCGAACTGCTCAAAAGTCCCTCATCGAACATCTCCAGCGTGCTTGGCGGACGTATAACCGGCCTCAGTTCTTCGCAGATGAGCGGACAGCCCGGCGCCGATCAGGCCACGCTCAGTATTCGCGGTTCGACCTCCACACCCGTCTACATTGTCGATGGTATCTATCGCCCAATCAACGACATTGACCCAAGCGAGATCGAGACCGTCTCGATACTCAAAGATGCTTCGGCAACCTCGATCTACGGTTTGGGCGGGGCGAACGGCGTGGTGATCATCACCACCAAGAAGGGGGCCAAATCGGCCCCGAAAATCAATTACAGGGGTGCCTGCGGTGTTTCCGTCAATGCCAGTTTTCCCGAGTTTCTCGACGGGCCGGGCTATGCCTACTGGTATAACAAGGCATGGGAACTCGACCAACAGTATCTGGGCAACATCCCCACGGCCGCACAGTATCCGTTCACCAAAGCGATGGTCGACAAGATGCTCAACAACGACGACTCGGACGGTTGGGGCAATACGGACTGGATAGGCGAAACGTTCGGCGTCGGACGCAACCAGCAACACAGCGTCTCCGTCGCAGGCGGCAGCGACAACAGCAGCTATTTCGCATCGCTGGGCTACATGGATCAGACGGGCAACATCAAAAATTTCAACTACGACCGCTATAACCTGCGTACAAACCTCGAAACCAGGCTGGGCAAGAATCTGACCTTCTCGCTGGGCGTGGCAGGACAGGCAGGCAGGCGCACCTCTCCCGGCTTCAGCGCGGGAGGCGCCTCCGACACCAGCATTGCCGCCTCTGACATGCCGTGGATGAGCATCGCCGAACAGGCAATTTATGCCCACCCATATTTGCCGAAAACGTTCAACGGATTGCCTGTCGCAAGTGTAGGTCTGTCGAGCGGACAAAGATACAGTCCCATCGCCGCCGTCGAACAGTCAGGGCACAGCGTCAACCAGACTTACTCCGTGCAGTCGAACCTTTCGCTGAAATGGGATGTGCCGTGGGTCAAGGGACTGAGCGCGAAGTTCGTCGGCTCTTACGACCTCTCGACAACTTTCGGCAAGTCGGTCAGCACACCCTATCGGGTGATGCTTGAAAACCTGCGCCTCGGCACTTTCAGTGAAACCGTTGATGTGCGTGGCAACACCGTAATTAGGGATACGGAGAGCGCCTCGAAGGAAAGTTTCACCGTGTCGCAAACCAGCCTCAACTATATCGGCAGCATGGGCAAACACGATTACTCGGCTATGGCATTGCTGGAAACGCAGTCACGCAACCGCAGCAACATCAGGGCTGGGCAAGAGGGCTTCATGACCCCCGACCTGGTGGAGTTGGACGTCGCTTCAGGGGCTATCGACCGTTCAGTCGTGGGAGGCAACAGTTCGCTGCGCCGCAAGGCAAGCCTTGTGTGGAGAGGCAATTACAGCTACATGTCGCGCTATCTGCTGGAATTCAGCGGACGCTATGACGGTTCGGACAGTTTCAGCGGCAATGTCAAGGGCAAGCGCTGGCTCTTCGCTCCGGCTGTTTCGCTGGGATGGAGGATTTCCGAAGCGAGTTTCTTCGAAAAGGCTAAAAGCGTGATGGATAACCTTAAAATCAGGGCTTCGGCAGGGCGGACGGCCAACGACTACGTGCCGGTATCGTATGCCTATCTCGCTTTGCTGAACAGTACCGCCAATCCTCTGGTTACGGATGGCACGTCCCAGACAGGCCTCCAGGTCGGAACGGAGCCCAACATGGAACTTACGTGGAACACCACCGACAGCTACAATATCGGCTTCGACGCCACTCTGTGGAAGGGCTTGTTGGGGGTCGAGTTCGATGCATTCTACAACTACAATTACGACATTATCTCCGCCGCCGCAGGCTACCCGCCCTCAATGGGCGGATACTATCCGACATACATGAACGCCAACAAGCGCGACATCAAGGGCTTCGAAACAACGCTCAGCCATCGTAACACCATCGGCAAGGAGTTTTCCTACGGGGCGCGCTTCAACATGAGCTACGCTTACAACCGCTGGCTGCAATACGCCGACTCCCCCAACACCTATGCTTATCAGCAGAATACGGGCAAGGCGGTCAATACGCGCCGCATCATGATCGCCGACGGCCTGTTCCGCGACGAGTACGATGTGCAACATTCGCCATATTTCGCAGGCAAGACCCCGCGTCCGGGCGACGTCAAGTACAAAGACCTCAATGGCGACGGCATTATCAGTGAGGCCGACCGCGCAGTGGCAGGACGTCCGACGATGCCCAAACTGATGGGCGGCTTCGGAGTGTGGGCGAGCTGGAAGGGCTTCGACGTCGACCTGACCTTTACCGGCGCGGCCATATTCGACGTATATTTGACCGGTACATACGCCAACGGCAACGATGACACCTCGGTATTCACCCGTCCGTTCAAGGGCAGCGCCAATGCCCCGCGCTATCTGGTCGAAGGCTCGTGGAGAACTGACAATACAGGAGGCGAATTCCCGCGCCTGTCGATCGCCACGCCCGACGGTTCGAACTACAACGGCTACGCCTCTACGTTCTGGGCGCGCGACGGTAAGTATATCCGCCTGAAATCGGCTCAACTGGGCTACACGTTCCCAAAAGAGTGGATGACAAAAATTGGTGTTGGCAGCGTGCGCATCTACGTCGAAGGCAGCAACCTGTTCACAGTGTCGGGACTGCCGAAAGGCGTCGATCCCGAACGTCCGGGCGTAACTCAGGGCTACTATCCGCAACAGAGGGTAATAATGGGCGGATTGACCATAACCTTATAATTTAGGAAAGCGATGAAAACATCAAGGATATATCCGACAGCCATTGCCGTCATTATGTTGGCTCTCACCGGATGCAAGGACTTTCTCGATACCATGCCCCACGACAAACCGAGCGCCAAAGCCGCATGGAAAGACCTCGCCGCCGCCACCCAGTATGCCAACAGTCTCTACACGACCCTCGACTACTTCGGGCAGTACGGCAACGCGGGCACGAACATTGGTTTGACCGACGGCCTGACCGACGTAATGAAGTTCAACTCGATGCAGGTGCTTCCCAATGCGGGCCAACCCAACAACCTTGCATTGTACAACGGGGTGAATGCCGACAACGCCTCCTATCAGTTGGGATTGTGGACGAATATCTACAAACGTATCGCTCAGGTGAACGAATTCCTCTACACGCAGAAGGAGTATTCGGCGCTGGATGCCGCCATAAATGCACGCCTGCGGTCGGAAGCATTGTTTTTCAGGGGAATGCTCTATTTTGAACTTATCAAACGTCACAAAAATGTTATCCTCTACGACGAGGATATGGCCAAGTATCAGAGCAATTCTCCGCTCAGCGATGAAGATAGCGGTTGGAACATGGTAGAGAACGATCTGAAAGCTGCAGCGGCCAATCTTCCGTGGAAATACAATGCCGCAGATGCGGGGCGCGTGACCAAGGGTGCCGCCTACGCGCTGCTTTCGCGCGCCATGCTCTACGCCAAACGGTGGGAAGTGGCCAAAGTCGCCGCCGACTCGGTGATCGAACTCGGTGCAGCACATGCAGGCTACGCCCTGATTGCGCCTGTAACCACGGCCGCCGACTACCGTAATATTTTCTCCACAACGAGCAGCGAATCGGTGCTGTGGTACGCATACGTCACCGCAACCACCGGCCCAAACCACAGTTTCGACTTCTCATTCGCCCCAAAAGGCGACGACGCCCGCGCGCTTGGCTATGGCTCGCCGACACAGGAGTTGGTGGAGCTGTATGAGAAAGCCGACGGAACGGGACGTCCCGACTGGAACCAGTGGCACGCAGCGGGAGGTTCAATGGCAAATCCGCCATACAGTCTGCTGGAACCCCGCTTCGGCGCGACGGTGTTATACAACGGCGCAAGCTGGAAAGGCCGCACGATTCAGACATATCAGGGAGGGAACGAGGGCTGGGCGCCTTTTGTTCTCGACGCCTCGTTCCCTACGGGATCGACCTGTACAGGATATTTCATATGCAAACTGCTTGACCCTGCCCATAACCTCGGTGATGGCCTGAAATGCACCCAACCGTGGATCGCCATTCGCCTGCCGGAGGTCTACCTGAACCGTGCCGAGGCGTGCGACAGACTCAATAACGCCACGCAAGCCAATGCCGATGTGAGGGCAGTCCGCGCCCGTGTGTCGTTGCCCTATACAGACAAGAGCGGCACGGCGCTGACGGAGGCGATCCGCACCGAACGCAAGATCGAACTCGCTTTTGAGGGACAGCTATATTGGGACATGCGCCGCTGGGAACTTGCCCATACGGCCTATACGGGCATCCGCGTGCACGGTTTCAAGATCACGCAGGAGAGCGGCGGAGCGTTCCGCTATGAATATGTAGATTGCGATCTACGCGACCGTATCTTCGATCAGAAACTTTACCGTATTCCACTGCCGGTGACGGAGCTTGACAACAACAAGGCTGTCAGTCAGTTTTCCGAATGGCTATAACCCGCAAACAAGTAAACTGCCATGAAAAACAGAATATTTGCAATAGCAATTGCCTTCGCGTCCGTCGTCGCAGGCTGTCGACAACCGGAACCGATAGCCCCGACCGAGGTTAAACAGGGGTTGAACTCTATATCCGTCCGTTTTGCCGAGGGGCAACTCGCCGCCGACCCGCAGGCCGTTTTCACAGCCGAGATAGGTAGCTCGACCACCGACGTCGTAGTGTCAATACCGTGGTTCTATCCCCGTAACAGCGACAACGTGCTGAGCGACGAAATGTTGAAAAACATGAGGGTCACGGGCAACATCGATGCCAACTGCTATATCGAACCGGCGCTGGGCACATGGGATCTCAGCGAAGGAAAAAGCCACACGATAACGGTCACCAACAACGACGGCACTAAAAAAATATACACAATCTCGGCCTCGATCGACAAGTTGACAGACTGCATCGTCTCTTCGTGCGCCATGACCGCTCCCGCCTCGGTGACTGGGATGGTAGACAATGAGGCGAAGACCATAACTTTCTATTCTGTCGAAGACATGTCCGCCTCCGTACTGTCAATGACCGTCTCGCCGCATGCCGCCGTATCGCCCGACCCTGCTACGGCACGCAACTACGAGAACAGCGATCAAACTTTCACCATTACCGCCCACGACGGCGTGACACAAGCCGTCTATACCGTTCTGAAACGTGCCCCGCTCAAATTGCCGGTCGGATTGAGGGTCGGTAGCGGCAAGTTGTTGTGGGCGGCTCAGGGGGCTGCGGCAGGCAACGCCAGCGCCAATACTACCAGTTTCGCCATATCGGGCGACTACTTGTTGGTCAATACCCGCGCCGCCGATCCGGTCAAGCTCAACCGCTGGACGGGCACGTCGGCAGGGACGCTTGACCTTCCGTCGGCAATAAAGGGCAATCTGCGCAATTTCTTTATAACCAACGATTACGACGGCAACATGCTGCTGTGCAATCTGGCGTCCAACGACGGAACGTTCAAGGTCTGGTTTATAGATAAGAGCCTGCCTCCTGTATCTTCCATATCGACAACGCCCTACATCGACTGGAGCGCGAGCGGTTCGACGGCTATAGGGCGCAAAATATCAATCACCGGCTCGCTTGAAAGCGACGCTGTCATTATGGCCCCCGTTTACAGTGGCGGCAATTATTCGATAGCGCGCTGGCAGGTGACAGGCGGAACGTTGCAAAGCGAAACGCCCACAATAGTCAGTGTGACCGACATGCCCTCTGGCAGCGCGGCATGGACCCAATCGGCCGACGCTGTAAGCACATCGTCCATATCACTCTCAGCCGACTATTTCGTGGCAGGACAGGGCTCTCAGTCCCAACCCAACTGTGTCTTCTGGGTCGACGGGGCCACCAACAAGGTGAAAGCCAGCCTGTCCAATCCGAATGTAGGAGCCGCCTGCACATTCAATCCCATCGACTACATCGAGTTCAACAATTCGAAGTTCATCGGCTATACTACCGCCGGAAACGGTTACAACGGGCCGGATGCCAATTGCGCATGGGTAACGGAGATCGGTTTGCCAAGCGGATTCGCCGGTTTGCCGAACAATGTCAGCATCCTCAAAACAGCAAGTTACTACGCCGCCGGAAACGGCAATGGAACTGGCGACATCCTGTTCAAGGCCTCCGACGACGGGTTCTTCCTCTATGTCTATTTCATGTTCTCGAACGGTTATGTTGTCTGCTACCAGATGGACTGCGTAGACGACAGCAATTAACGCCACTGGCAGGTACGCCCGTTCAAGGGCGTACCTGCGCAACAACCGGCAATAATGAATAAGAAGTTTTTTCGTTTCGAGATCTGTGCGATTGCTCTCACCGCAGGGTTGACAGCAGTTTCCTGCGGTGAAAAGCATGCTACACCCGAATGGGAGTGGCATGAAGAGAAGCCCGATGAGCCCGATTCAACGGTGAAGCCGCGCTATCTCTGGGTGGATGCGGCGGCCAACTTCCCAGACTTCGCAGACAGCAAAGCCTGTATCGAACGCGACCTGACGCTGGCCAAAGATGCAGGTTTTACGGATATTGTGGTCGACGTGCGTCCGACCAACGGCGATGTGCTGTTCGACACACCACTCTGCCCGCAAGTCGAGTGGCTGGGGGCGTGGGTAACAGGGCAGGGCTTCGTAAAAATCACTCGCACGGCAACGTGGGACTATTTGCAAGCCTTCATCGACACAGGCCATTCGCTCGGACTGAGAATACATGCGGCGTTCAACACCATGGTCGGCGGCAATACCAATGCACTCGGCTCGACGGGAGTTTTGTTTCGCGACAACACCAAACGCGAATGGGCCACATATCTCAACACCTCGGACGGAATATTAAATACGCTTGACATGGGCAGCGGCGTCAAATTCTTCAATCCGGCGCACGACGAGGTGCAGGATTATCTCTGTGGACTGCTCTCCGATCTGGCCAAATACAACGTGGATGGCATAATCCTCGACCGCGGGCGGTTCGATGAGATGAAAAGCGACTTTTCGACAACGACACGTCAAAAATTCGAGGCCTATATCGGTTATACCCTGACTGACTGGCCGGGCGACGCATTGCCTGCGGGAACGGGTTCGCTGCCGGTAGCGGGGCAGCGTCCGGCGCTGATGGCTAAATGGTTCGAGTTCCGTGCCAAAGTTATCCACGACTTCATGGTCAAGGCCCGCGCAGTGGTCAAGGCGCAGAATCCGGATATAAAATTCGGAGTATACGTCGGAGGCTGGTACTCCTCCTACTACGGCGTGGGGGTTAACTGGGCCGCCCCGTCGTTCGATACGAAGAGCGTCACAGACTGGGTTACGGACAATTACAGGACATTCGGCTACGCCGACCAGATGGACCAGATGCTCATCGGGGCATACGCCGCTGCCGATAAGGTGTACGGCACGACCGAATGGACCATGCAGGGATTTTGTGCCAAAGCAATGCAATACACGGCGGGCGTCGTTCCCATTCTGGTCGGAGGCCCGGACGTCGGCAATTGGAGCGTTCCGACTGGTTTCACAGAGGCGCAGCAGAATCAGTCGATCGTCAATTCGGTCAAGGCCTGCATGGATGCTTGCGGTGGATATTTCCTCTTCGACATGATCCATCTCAAACAGAACGGTGGGGCTAAATGGCAGTACGCCAAAGAAGGTATAAGATTGGCGATGCAATGAAAGAGAGAGCATATTCGATAGACATCTTGCGTGGCCTTGCCATTCTCGGCATGGTGCTTTCGGGACAGATGATATGGAGCGCTGAGTTGCCTGCATGGATGTTTCATGCACAGACGCCGCCGCCTGGTTTCAAATTCGACCCGACGGTTGCGGGCATTACATGGGTCGATCTGGTCTTCCCGTTCTTCCTTTTTTCTATGGGCGCAGCTTTTCCTCTGTCCCTGCGTGGCAGGATCGAGCACGGCGCAGGATTGAAGCAGATCGCCACACAAAGCGTAAAGCGGTGGGCGTTACTGGTGCTGTTCGCCGTTGCGTTGGCCAATACTCGCTCTCACGCGCTGCCTGAGCAATGGAGCCCATGCGTTAAGTCGGTCGTATCGCTCTGCGTATGGGGAGTGTTTTTCTGCATGTTCGTCCGCCTGCCGTCGCTCGGACGGCGGGCAAACAATTTGCTAAACATCTGCGGGGTAGCGGGAATTGTAGCCGTGCTGTTGTTCGGACATTATGTGCATGGAATGAATGTAAGTATTCGGCGCAGCGACATAATCATACTTGTTCTTGCCAACATGGTATTGTTCGGCACGCTCGCATGGTGGTTCACTCGCGACTGCCTGTCGGCACGGCTCGCCGTCGTGGCCATAATTGTCGCGTTGAAAATATCCTCTTCGGTCGAAGGGTCGTGGACGGCGGCGGTATGGAATTTCTCTCCCGTTCCATGGCTTTACAGGGCAGAATTTCTGAAATACCTCTGCATTGTTCTGCCTGGTAGCATCGTCGGCGATCTCGTCCGGCGCAGGATGTGCGACGGGCGGGAGGACGACAAATCGGACGATCGCAGCAAAGTCTTCACGATCACACTGCTGGCCTTGACGGTCATAATTCTCAACATGTGGGGGCTATTTACTCGCCACACGACTATTAATGTTATTGGCACACTGTTCCTTGGTGCGACGGCTCTGCTCATTGCCCGTCGAGCCCGTTCGGCGGATGGCAGACTGTTTTACCGGCTGCTGACGTGGGGCTTTTTCTGGCTTCTGCTCGGTCTGGCGTTTGAGCCGTTCGAGGGCGGGATCAAAAAGGATCCTGCCACGATCGGCTACTTTTTTATAACATCCGGATTGGCCTCGTTTACGATAGTTGTCGCTTCGGTAATGATCGACATATTCGGCCTGAAAATGAGGACAACCGTCAGGTGCGGGCAAAATCCGATGATGGCCTACACGGCGGCGGGCTACATTATCATGCCTCTGCTTACGCTCGTCGGGGCGGCCCCTCTGCTTGTCGACCTTGCCGCTATGGGACCGTGGTTTGGAGTGTTGCGCGGGGCAATCGTTACGGCAATTGTGGCTATCGTTGCAATTTTATTTACAAATAAAAAAATATTTTGGAGAACATGATGATCAAAGGTACTTTTCTTGACGAGATAAGCCACGACATTCCCCACCAGAACTGGGGCGAAGAGGAGTGGGATCGCGATTTCGGCTACATGCGCGCGGCGGACATAGAGAACGTGATACTTATCCGGTGCGGTTATCGACGCTGGCAAACATTTCCATGCGAGGTTCTCACTGCTCGCGAAGGATGTTACGTGCCGCCGGTGGATCTGGTTGACATGTTCCTGCGCCTGAGCGACAAGTGGGGCATGATGTTTTGGTTCGGGCTCTACGACTCGGGAAAATACTGGGACATGGGAGATTATGTCGCCGAGGTCGAGATAAACAAACTGGTCGTCGACGAGGCATGGAGACGCTACGGCCATTACCGTTCGTTCGGAGGCTGGTACATTTCTCAGGAATGCAGTCGCCGCACGGGGCAGATCGTTGAACTGTACGCAGAACTTGGGCGTCACTGCAAGGAGGCTTCGGGCGGCCTGCCCACCATGATCTCGCCCTATATCGACGGACGCAAGAACCTTAGCCAATACGACGCTTCTACCGCGAGAGAGGATTCGGTGACGCTCGATAGTCACGAGAAGGAGTGGGATGCTATTTTTGCAGGTATCAGCGGTGCGGTGGACATAGTGGCGTTTCAGGATGGCCATGTAGATTACGACGAGCTGGCCGATTTTCTGAGGGTGAACAAACGGCTGGCCGACAGGTACGGACTGGAATGCTGGACGAATACCGAGACTTTCGACAGGGACATGCCAATCAAGTTCCTGCCGATCAAGTGGGAAAAACTGCGACTCAAGATGTCGTTGGCCGCCGAGGCAGGAATCGAAAACGCCATTACTTTCGAGTTCTCGCACTTCATGTCCCCTCAGTCCGCTTACCGTCAGGCGGGACATCTGTACGATCGTTATATTGAATATCTTAAATTGAAATAATATGGATTTTGTGCATCTTGCAGAGCAATATAAAAGCGAACTGCTGGAAAATGTGCTTCCGTTTTGGCTGAATCACTCGCGCGATAGGGAATATGGAGGGTACCTGACCTGTCTGGAGCGCGACGGCAGCGTGTTCGACACCGACAAGTTCGTCTGGTTGCAGGCGCGTCAGGTGTGGATGTTTTCCATGCTGTGCAACCGGCTCGACATAAGGGACGAGTGGTTGGAATGTGCCGTGGACGGGGCCGAATTTCTCCGTAAATATTGTCATGACGGCAATCTGAATTGGTATTTCTCCGTAACGCGCGAGGGACTGCCTCTCGTACAGCCGTACAACATTTTCTCATACACTTTTGCAACGATGGCCTTTGCACAGGCAAGCATTGCGACAGGGAATGCGGAGTACGGACAGATAGCAAGGCAGACTTTCGAGCGTATTCTCGAAAAACAGGCCGCCCCGAAAGGGCAGTGGGAGAAATCTGTCCCCGAAACCCGCCCCATGAAGGGCTTCTCGCTGCCGATGATACTCTCGAACCTCGCTTTGGAGATCGAACCTATGATAGACATGGCGCTATTCGACAGAACGATCGAAGAGTGCCTGCACGAGGTGATGGAGGTCTTCTACCGTCCGGAACTGGGATTGATAGTGGAGAACGTCACTCTTGACGGCAGGCTTGCCGACACTTTCGAAGGACGACTGCTAAACCCGGGACACGCTCTGGAGGCGATGTGGTTCATCATGGATCTCGGCGTGAGGCTTTCGCGGCCCGAACTGATTGACAAGGCCGTTGCGATCGCTCTGAACACAGTGCAGTATGGCTGGGACGAAAAGTTCGGTGGGATATTTTACTTCATGGACCGCCTCGGTCGTCCCCCGCAACAGTTGGAGTGGGATCAAAAACTGTGGTGGGTGCATATCGAGACGCTCATCACACTGCTCAAAGGCTATCGACTAACTGGTTCGAAGAGATGCCTGCAATGGTTCGAAAAGGTACACAACTACACATGGACACACTTTCGCGACGAGTTCCACGGCGAGTGGTTCGGCTATCTCGACCGAAGAGGAGAACCGCTGCTCAGCCTGAAAGGCGGCAAATGGAAAGGATGTTTCCATATTCCGCGAGGACTGTTCCAGTGCTGGCAGACGCTCGAGCAGATCGTTCAATCTCCATCGCTGTGAAAAGGCTGTTAATCGCGCTTTGCTGTCTTTGTGCGTTGGCCTGCACACGGACTGAGGAGCGCTACGACGTGATAGTCGTGGGCGGCGGCACAAGCGGAGCGGCGGCAGGCATACAGTCTGCACGCATGGGAGCAAAAACCCTGATCGCCGAAGAGTTCGAATGGCTCGGAGGGATGCTCACTTCGGCGGGCGTAAGCGCGACCGACGGCTGTTACAAGTTGCGCGGCGGCTTCTGGGCCGAGTTTCGCGACTCGCTCGAGTCACGTTACGGAGGCACGGAAGCGCTTAAAACCGGCTGGGTGAGTAACGTTATGTTCGAGCCGTCGGTAGGAGCGGCGATATTTGACAATATCGCCGCCGCCTGCCCGCAACTCACCGTATGGCGCCGCACAACTTTCAAAAACGCAGAATGGGAAGACGGAAAGTGGCGCGTTATGCTCCGTCGGGACGGCGCAGAGATAACGGTTTGGGCCAAAGTGCTGATCGACGCGACGGAACTCGGCGACGTGGCCGCAGCCTTGGGCGTGGCCTGCGATGTTGGAATGGATTCGCGCTACGCGACTGGCGAGGAGATAGCTTCCGAACAGGCTAACGCCGTAATTCAAGATCTTACATACGTGATGATACTGCGCGATTACGGCATAAACATGACTATTGATAGGCCCGAAGGTTACGACCGTTCGCTATATCTGTGCTGTTGCGACAGTCCGTCATGCATCGCGCCGAAAGAGAAGGGGCGTTTGTGGAGTAGAGAGAAGATGATCACGTATGGCAGGCTGCCTGGCGGCAGGTACATGATCAACTGGCCCATCGAAGGTAATGATTTTTACGCCGATATGACGAATGTCTCACCCTTCGAAAGGGAGGCTCTCGCAGAAAAGGCCAAGATGCACTCGCTTGGCTTTCTTTACTTCATGCAGACCGAACTCGGCTTTTCGACATACGGCCTTGCGGACGATGAATTCCCTACGGACGACATGCTACCCTTTATCCCCTACCATCGCGAGTCGCGCCGCATCCACGGAGCAGTGCGCATGACGCTGGGCCACATAACCGACCCGTATTGCCAGCCACAACCGCTTTACCGTACCTGCATCGCCGTGGGCGACTATCCAGTCGACCAGCACCATATGCGTTATCCGAAGTGGAGCGAACTTCCCGATCTTTATTTTCATCCGGTACCTTCCTATGGCGTGCCGATGGGGGTTATGCTTCCTATAAATTGCGAAGGGTTGATCGTGGCCGAAAAGTCGATCTCGGTTACCAATTTGGTAAACGGCTCCACCAGGCTGCAACCTGTCGTCCTGCAACTCGGCCAAGCGGCGGGAATCATGGCTGCACTCTCCGTGCAACATGACAGGCCGGTGAGCAGAACGTGCGTGCGCGAGGTGCAACGCGAGATACTGGAACGGGGCGGCTACCTGCTGCCGTATCTCGACGTAGAACCTTCTCATCCCCATTTCAAAGCCATGCAGCGCATCGGCGCAACAGGCATAATCAAGGGACGCGGGGCCAATGCGGGCTGGGAAAACCAAACCTGGTTCGATGCTGACAAGCCGTTCCCATGCGCATTGCTGGCCGAAGGGCTGAGAGAACTTTATCCTGAAGCTGTTTCCAACGTGCCTGGCAACGTTACGTGGAATAAACTCGTGGCGTTGCTCTCCTTGTGCAACAGCTCCGTCAGGCAGAGAAGCGAAGGGTTGACATGCGCCTCGCTCGATATGGCCGACGTGCGGTCAGGGCGCGAATTGAACAGGGGAGAGTGTGCCGTACTGATCGACGCGCTGCTCGCCCCGTTCGACCATGAAGTTACGATAGAAGGTAAATATGAAATAAGATGAAAAGAATACTTGTCGTTATGACCGCCATCCTGCTCTTCGGCGCAGGCTGTATGCATGCGGAGACAAAAAGTGCCAAACCCAAATGGATGTGGATCGACCTTTCGGCCAACTGGGAGCGGTTATCCTGCTCAGATTCGATTCGCTATTATGTGAACAGGTGTAGGCAGGCGGGCATTACGGCCCTTGTGCTGGATGTGAAAGGTACCTCCGGTGAGGTAGTCTATCCGAGCGAACATACTTCGCAGCTCACGGAATGGAAAGGGGTGGCGCGTCGGCCCGATTTCGATTACGTGAATACATTCATCGCCCGCGCTCACGAACAGGGCTTGGAGATCTATGCCTCGCTAAATACTTTCGCCGAGGGGACAGGCCTCCTGAAACGCGGCATTCTCTACTCGTCCCATCCCGAATGGCAGGCAGTAAATTACGTTCCGGAACAAGGACTTGTCAGGCAACTCGATATTAAGGATAAATTAGTACTCTTTGCCAATCCAGCCCTGCCGGAGGTGCAGCAGCACGAAATCGATCTTTTCAGGGAGGTGGCCGTCAAATTCGCATTCGACGGCCTAATCCTTGACCGCGCACGCTACGACAACATACAGTCCGACTTCTCCGACTTCTCCCGCACGCAGTTCGAGAAATATATCGGCAGGCAGTTGGAACGTTTCCCCGAAGATATTTACGAATGGGCGGCAGACGGCAACGGCGGCTACGTGCGCATCGAGGGGCCGTGGTTCAAAAAATGGATAGAATGGCGCGCTTCGGTCATATACCGCTTCTTCGAGCGCGCCCGCGCCGAGGTGAAAAAGGCCAATCCTTCGATTCGATTCGGCGCCTACACAGGGGCATGGTATCCGTCATACTACGAGGCGGGAGTGAACTGGGCCAGTCGCGATTACGATCCGTCGCGCCATTTTGATTGGGCTACGCCGGAGTACAAAAACTACGGTTATGCCGAACTGCTCGACGTTTATACCAACGGCAACTATTATCGCAATATTACCGTCAAAGAGTATCGTGCCTCGACGGGAGGTCACCGCAACGAAACAGACAGCAAGGCCTCTTACGGCGACCACCTCTGTGTCGAGGGGGCATGCAACTACTCGCGCGAACTGCTGTGCGGACGCCCTTTTCTGGGCGGACTGTATGTCGAAGATTACAAGGGAGATGCGTCGAGATTTGCGCGCGCGGTGAAAATGAACCTCGAACGGTCGGACGGATTGATGATCTTCGACATAGTACATATAATCAACAATGGATGGTGGGAGATGCTCGCCACTGCAATAAAAGAATATGAACAGACTGCTCGCCATGAAAGATAAAAATGCAAAAATTACCCCCCTGCTATGGGTGCCGACGGTTTACATGGCAATGGGGCTGCCATTCGTAATGCTCAATCAGGCTTCGGCACTCATGTTGCGCGACATGCAGATCACCGACGCGCAGATCGCTTTTTGGACTTCGCTCATCATCCTACCGTGGTCGCTCAAACCGCTGTGGAGCCCTTTCATGGAGATGTTCCGGACGAAGAAGTTTTTCGTCGTAACCACCCAGATGATTACCGGCGTCTGCTTTGCACTGATCGCCTTGTCGTTGCCGCTGCCAGGTTTCTTTCCGTGGGCCGTCGCGCTGATGGCTGTAATCGCTTTCAGTGGCTCCACACACGACATAGCCACCGATGGCATCTACATCACCGAACTCGACCTTAAAGCCCAGGCTCGTTATGCGGGATGGCAGGGAGCCTTCTACAACACAGGAAAACTGCTGGCCGCAGGCGGACTGGTCTATCTGGCAGGAATGTTAAAAAATACGGTATCTCCGGCTCAGGCTTGGATGGCGATCATGGCCATCACGGCAGGATTGATGCTGTTGCTGAGCCTTTACCATGCCAGAATGTTGCCGTCAGGAGGCGAAGCCGCGAGCCGAATAAACAACTTCAACGATGGGCTGCGCGCAGTGGGCAACGTCTTCACTACATTCTTTCAAAAGAGACACATCGGCTGGTACCTGCTGTTCATACTGTTCTATCGTCTGGCCGAGGGGTTCGCCATTAAGATCGTGCCCCTGTTCCTCAATTCGCCGGTTGCCGACGGGGGATTAGGACTCTCGACGGAAGATATAGGCCTCATCGTCGGCACGTTCGGAACCGGAGCGTTCATTCTGGGGTCGATCCTCGCAGGGCACTTCGTCTCGGCACGGGGACTGCGACGGACACTCTTTACGCTCTGCTGCTGTTTCAATATCCCGTTTCTGGTCTATCTTTTGCTGTCCGTTTTTCAGCCGATGTCGTTCTGGACGATCGGCTCGGCTGTGGTGTTCGAATATTTCGGTTACGGATTCGGTTTCGTAGGGCTGATGATCTTCATTATGCAGCAGGTCGCTCCTGGCGCCCACAGGATGGCGCATTATGCCTTCGCATCGAGCCTGGCCAACCTCGGAGTATCGTTGCCTGGTATGGCGAGCGGCTACCTGAGCGACTGGATTGGATACCGCAATTTCTTCATATTTGTAGCCATCGCCACCATACCCGCCTTTCTTGCATCGTGGTTCGTGCCGTTTAACAAAGAACAAAGTGTTGAAGAAAATGATAACACGGACAGTATCTAATGCGTCCGTAACTGGTAAGACTGGCTCGCCGCGTCAAACGGTTATTCTTTTCTATGATGAGAACTTTCGCGCCGGACAGCAAACGTTTTCGGCGAAAGCAGTCTCGATCGCAGGGCATTGTTTAGATACTCTTCTCTGTCGACCGTTCGCTGGACAAAGGCGTCAATATCAACGCGCCGACCAACGAGTTGTATATCCTGAAATAGCTGCCGTCACGGGAAACGACAAGAAAAGAGTATCAGTCTGGACGCCGTCCAGATAATTTGTTATTCGTTTCTTTGTCATATATTTACGCGGCGGACAAAGTTGTTAGTGTTCGCCACAGGAAAAATACATCATCTCGACATTGGCTGGATTGAGTGCGCAGCTTCCGCTGAAGCGTGGCAGCAGTTTGACGATGAACACATGACATCTCTCCGGCAGGCTTTCGTAAAAGATCGCACGGCGATCCTTGAAATATTCATAGTGCGTTTTATAGTAGCTGTGCCAATCGTTTTTCTATGCATAACTGCATCCGGCGGTTCAATCATGACATGTCGGGTATTATGCCGTTTCATATCTACCGTAATGGAAAGAGTCGTGCGGCATCCCTCCTCGAGATAGTCGCCGTCGACGATCTGCTCGCCACCGAACGCGACTACATTCTGGCACTTGCAGATATGCGCGCAGCAGGATTTTGATCATGTTCCGAAACGCAAGACGACAGCAATCCTTATGAGGTTTGCTGTCGTCTGCTGTTCAGTGACAATCACCTGGTCGATTGAGAACTCTTTTTTCGGTCCTTTTCGTCCGGACGAAAGCGACGTTCACTTTTGTCGCAGCCGAGGTCTATCCTATCGGGGAGGCCGGTTTTGATGATGATCCTAAGGCTTGGCGAACGGCAGCGTCACATCTTTTCTGTAAGCCGACGCTACGAATGTCGCCACCGTTTCGCCAGCTTCGTCGGTGACCGTAGCCTCGAATGAAGCTATGCTGGCGCCGACTTTGATCGCCTTCGCCTCGGCCGCAAGCACGCCCGAGGACAATCCCCGATGGAAATATATGCTGCTCTGGATCGAGACAGCGAGGTTGCCGTATGCATTGACGGCGGCGGCGAACGCCAGATCGGCCAGCGTAAATATCGCCCCGCCCTGTACCGTCCCGCCTGCGTTGAGATGGTCGGGGGTGACGGTCATCGTCGCGCGGGCGTAACCCGGGCGCACATCACTCAACTCCACCCCTGCAAGGGCGGCAAAGCGGTCGTTTCGAAAAAATTCGTAAATCGTCATCTTTGAACAGCTGTGTTTTTTTATTGGCAAACAAGATTACAGCTCATTTTTCGCCCCTGACGATGCGCATAACGGCATTCTATGCAACGGAAAGCGCAGCAAGTTACGACAGACAAGCCGAGCATCATTGAGCCTGCTCGAAAATGGTCTGGGCGCGAATCAACGAAAGCGCGTGCGGGCCAATCCTGCATGGAAACCCTGCCGAACGACGAGGAAAAGAACGACGAGCGTCCCTTTGCGATCCAACATTGAGGTAAGGCGAAGCTAAAAAATATAAGATTTTCAATAAATAAATTTTAACGAATGCCTGCATTGACGCCAAATAACTCGTTTATTGATTTTAAGCAGGTTATATATTATGGCAGGGCGATTTTGATGGTATTTGCAGGTATATATAATTTTTTAACAAGCCCTTAATTAAGTAGTGGCATCCTGTGCGGGGCGTTGTTGAGTATTCCGTATATCATGGCCCCGATGGCGATCAGGGCGGCGATGACGGCTATTATCAGAAAAGCGTCGCCACGGCGCCGCCTGCGGTCCCGCCGCATTTCGAGCACCACCTCCGGCTCGTTCGGTTTCCCGTAATGTGCACCCGAAACAGATTCAGGCACAGGTTTGGCCAATCCCTGCACAATCGTCGACGGGGTCGAGCCGGATAAAGGTATTGGTTTAGCCGCTCCCTGCACAATCGTCGGCTTGGTTCCGGACACAGGCGTCGGCTTGGCCAAGCCCGAAACACCAGGCGCGGGCGGCGATTTGGGCTGAACGGGGAGGGCTTTGGCGGGCGCAGAGGTTCCCTTACCCTCGGCGGGCTCATATTCGAACCGGCAACCCCCTCCTGTCTCGGCGATCAGCCTGCCGAGCCCAGGGATGAGCGAAAAGCCATGCTCGGCAAGCTCCCTGCGCAGCCGTTCGACATAATTTTCGATAGCCAGCGCAGCCGCGCTGTCAGCAAAACCGGTCTGTTCGACGAGCCGCGAACGTATAACGCCGTCGTCTGTCCTCACGAACTCTACAAAGGCCACCTCGCCCCCCTCATGCTTGCGGATAAAGGCCCCAAAACCTGGCAGCACGACCCTGCGGTGGCTCTCCAGCGAACCGACCAGCGTCCGACCTACAATACTGTGATTTTCCATGCCGAAGAGATCTTCCGCGCAAAATTATAAAAAAAATGCACGCAACCGACTAAAAATTTGATTATACGAAAAAGATTTGCATACTTTGCACTCCGAAAAAACCTGCCGAATCCAAACGAGCTACTTTCGACGAAAATCGCAGAAGTAGAACAGACGGATTGCAACAATAAAATAGAATGAAAAACAAGTACATCGACCTGATCGAGCAGACCTTCGAGTTTCCGCAGGATGAGTTTACTGTGATCGACAACGAGCTCAACTTTCACGACGTGCCGCTGATGGACATCATCAAACAGTACGGCACGCCGCTCAAAGTGACTTACCTGCCCAAAATTTCCTCGCAGATCAACCGCGCCAAGCGAATGTTCAACGTCGCGATGGCAAAGGTCGACTACAAAAGCAGTTACAACTACTGCTACTGCACCAAGAGCTCCCACTTCTCGTTCGTGCTCGAAGAGGCGCTCAAAAACGACATCCACCTCGAAACCTCGTCGGCATACGACATTCACATAATCAATGCACTGTACGACAGCGGGTTGATAGACAGGGACTGTTACATTGTCTGCAACGGTTTCAAGCGTCCGGCCTACGTCGAGAACATCGTCAACCTGGTCAACAGCGGCTTCGTCAACACCATACCCGTGCTCGACAACAAGGAGGAGCTCGACCTGTTCGACGGTATGAACAAACGGTGCAAGCTCGGCCTGCGCATCGCCGCCGAGGAGGAGCCCAAGTTCGACTTCTACACCTCGCGCCTCGGCATCCGCTACAACGACATAGTCGACTTCTACAAGGCCAAGATCAAGGGAAACAAGCGGTTCGAGCTCAAAATGCTCCACTTTTTCATCAACACCGGCATCAAGGACACCGCCTACTACTGGAACGAGCTAAACAAGTGCCTCGGCATCTATTACGAGTTGAAAAAGGTCTGTCCGGAGCTCGATTCGCTCAACATCGGCGGCGGGTTCCCGATCAAGAACTCGCTGGCCTTCGACTACGACTACGAGTACATGACCGAGGAGATCGTCGCCCAGATCAAAAACTTCTGCGTGCAGATGGAGATCACCGAGCCTCACATCTTCACCGAGTTCGGATCGTTCACCGTCGGCGAGAGCGGCGCGGCCCTCTTTTCGATCATCAACCAGAAGCAGCAGAACGACCGCGAGTGCTGGTACATGATCGACAGTTCGTTCATGACCACGCTGCCCGACACGTGGGGCATCAATCAGCGTTACATCCAACTGGCCATCAACAACTGGGACAAGGAGTACCAGCGCGTTTTCCTCGGCGGCCTCACCTGCGACAGCGAAGATTATTACAGCAGCGAAACCCACGCCAACGCCATCTTCCTCCCCAAGCTCAACGGCGACCCTCAGTACATCGGCTTCTTCCACACCGGCGCCTACCAGGAGTCCCTCGGCGGCTTCGGCGGCATTCAGCACTGCCTCACCCCATCGCCCAAACACATCATAATCGACCGCGAAAAGGGCGACAACGAATACTACACACGCCTGTTCGCAAAGGAACAGAGCTACCGATCGATGATGAGAATACTCGGATATTAGGGCCTGTTCGGCGCCGACAGCCCATAACCGACAGCCTGCCTGATGGAGAGCAGCCCGCAGGCCGCGCGAATATCTTCGCCGCACGAGGCGCGAATGGTGGTGATTATCCCTTTGGCCGTGAGCGCGTCGCGAAAGGCGACCATGCGCTCCGGCGAGGGCGAAACGAATGGCGAATCGGGAATGGCGTGGAAACGGATCAGATTGATGCGGCATTTGAGGCCGTCGAGCAGTCGGGCGAGCTCTCTGATGTGGGCGGGAGAGTCGTTAAATCCCTCGAACATAATGTATTCGAAGCTGATGCGCCGCTGGTGTGAGAAATCGTACCGCCGCAACAGCCTCACGACCTCGGCAACGGGCCAGACCTTTTCTACCGGCATGACAGAGGCCCGCTGGTCGGGGAAAGGGTTGTGCAGACTGACGGCGACGTGGGCGCGGCTGTCGTCGAGCAACCGATTCAAGACAGGCAGAACGCCTATGGTGGAGACAGTTATGCGTGTCGGGCTCCAGCCGTAACCCCAGTCGGAGGTGAGAACCTCGAGCGAGGCAAGCACAGCGTCGAGATTGTCGAGCGGTTCGCCCATGCCCATGTATACGACGTTGGTCAGGGCGTCGCTTTCGGGTATCGAGCGTATCTGGTTGAGTATCTCGCCGGCAGAGAGATTGCCGCCGAACCCGCCGCGTGCCGTCATGCAGAAGCGGCACCCCATGCGGCAGCCGCATTGCGATGACACGCAAAGCGTTGCGCGATCGCCGTCGGTGATGTACGCCGTTTCTATATGGTTGCCGCCCGACGTGCGGAAAAGGTATTTTTTTGTGCCGTCGACAGAGGTTTCGACCGCCGAGGGGGCTGTCCGCCCGACGCAGTGGTCGCGCCCTAACAGCTCGCGCCCCCTGAGCGAAATGTCGGTCATGGCCTCGATCTGCGCCACACCTTTATTATATATCCACGAAGCGATTTGCCGGGCGGTGAACGCAGGCAGTCCAAGCGAGGCGACCGTCTCGCTCAACTGTCTCAAAGTCAGCCCATACAACCATTTTCTATCCATGCGCCACAAATAAAAAAGGCCCCTTGTCAGGGCCTCGGTGGAGAATACGAGAGTCGAACTCGTGACCTCTTGCATGCCATGCAAGCGCTCTAGCCAACTGAGCTAATCCCCCGAATGGTTCGGCAAATATACAAAAAAAATTATGACGGAAAAAATTTTTTGCGTATTTTTGTGTGATATGCAGCGCTTTTTGTTGTGACGATGGAACCGAAAAAGAATCCCGGGGTCGATCTCGGGCCGTGGCGGGTGGTGTTTTTCGAGGCGGGGCTCGTGGTGGCGCTTGGGATTATCGTCGCGGCTTTCAACTGGAATTACGAGCGGCGGCCGGTGGAGGTCGTCGACTGGCAGGCGATGCTCGCCGGCGAGCAGATCGTCGACGCGCCATGGCAGGAGCAGCTGAACGTCAAGCCGATAGCCATGCAGGAGGTTGCGCTGCCGCCGGTAGAGGGTTCGTCGGACGAGCTCAAAATCGTGGAAGACAACGCTGCGGCGCGCGAAGAGGAGGATATTGCAGCCGGCCTGTCGCTCGCAGAGGCAGACCTGCGTCCGCTGGCGGTGGTCGAGCAGGCGTTGAAAACCACGGACGAAGGGCAGCAGGGAGAGGCCTCGTCGACAGAGGCGGTGGTGGTCGACGAGATACCACGGTTCATGGGCGGCGATCCCTCCGAGACCTTCCGCAAGTGGACGCTCGGCAGGCTCGCATATCCCTCGGCGGCAGCCGTTAAGAGGATTGCCGGCGTGGTCGTCGTAGCCTTCATAATCGAGGTCGACGGCACGCTCACCGGCCACGAAGCCATCTTCTCCGCCGACCCCGCCCTGAGCGCCGAAGCCCTCCGCGTGGTAAGGCTATCTCCACCTTGGGAGCCCGCCAAACGGAACGGGGAACCGATAAAGATGAGATACATACAGCCGATAGAGTTCGGGCTGGCAAAGAAATGACCCGCCGATGCAAAAAAATATATGGAAAACAATATGATGGCTGAGCGCGCATTGCTTGTGGCGGTTATCCGTAACCGGCAGGAGGAGGATCTGGTTGCGGAGTGGCTGGACGAGCTGGAATTTCTGGCCGAGACGGCCGGTATCGTCACTGTCGGACGGGTGACGCAGAAGATGGACTCGCCCAACCCGAAGATCTACGTCGGGCCCGGCAAGTTGGAGGAGATAGCGGCTATGGCCCGCGAAATGGAGGCGGGCGTGGTCATCTTCGACGACGAACTGAGCCCGTCGCAGACGCGCAATATCGGTAAGGAGCTGCCGGTGAGGATCATCGACCGCACCAAACTCATCCTCGATATATTTTTGCAGCGGGCGACCACGGCATACGCCAAGACGCAGGTCGAGCTGGCCAACTATCAGTACATGCTGCCGCGGCTGACCGGCCTATGGACGCACCTCGAACGGCAGCGCGGCGGCACCGGTACCCGCGGCGGGGCGGGCGAGCGCGAGATCGAGACCGACCGCCGCGTCATCCGCCACCGCATAACCCTGCTCAAAGAGGAGCTCACGCGCATCGACCGCCAGATGGCCACCCAGCGCGGCAACCGCGGCGGCATGGTGCGCGTGGGGCTGGTGGGCTACACCAATGTCGGCAAGTCGACGATCATGAACCTGCTGAGTAAGAGTGACGTATTTGCCGAGAACAAACTCTTCGCCACGCTTGACACCACCGTCCGCAAGGTCGTGCTCGACAACCTGCCATTCCTGCTGGCCGATACCGTCGGGTTCATCCGCAAGCTGCCGCATCAGCTGGTCGAGTCGTTCAAGTCGACCCTCGACGAGGTGCGCGAGGCCGATCTGCTCCTGCACGTGGTCGACATATCGCATCCGGGCTTCGAAGAGCAGATAGAGGTCGTAAGGCAAACCCTCGCCGAGATCGGGGCCGCAGACAAGCCCGTCTTCATGGTCTTCAACAAGATAGACGCCTATACATACATCCGCAAGGATGCCGACGACCTCACCCCCGCCACCCGCGAGAACATCTCGCTCGACGAGCTCCGTCGCAGCTGGATGGCCCGCGGCTCCTCCTCTCCCGCGATATTCATCTCCGCCGCCCTGCGCACAAATATCGACGCACTCCGCAGCCAGCTCTACACAATGGTGCGCGAGATACACGAAGGCAGATACCCGTTCAACAATTTCTTATATTAAAAATTATGATCACGATACTTAACAGGGAGAAGACGCTGCTTAACAGCTTTATTGCAGAGTTGCGCGATGCTGCGGTACAGCGCGACCGGATGCGGTTTCGGCGCAATCTGGAGCGAGTAGGGGAGGTGATGGCCTACGAGTTGAGCAAGACGCTCGACTATGCCGACACGACCGTCGAGACGCCGCTGGGCGAGGCGGAGGTGGCGTTGCCGACAGACGAGGTGGTGGTCGTGTCGATCCTCAGGGCGGGGATCCCGTTCCATCAGGGCTTCCTGAACTACTTCGACAGGGCGGAGAACGGCTTTGTGTCGGCGTACAGGAAGTACGGCAAGGACGGCACGTTCACGGTGAAGGTGGAGTACATCTCGTGCTGCGACCTGACGGACAAGACGCTGATACTGGTCGACCCGATGCTCGCCACCGGTGCGTCGCTGGTGCTGACCTACAACGCTCTGGTCGAACACAACGGCAAGCCCAGGCGCACGCACGTCGCGGCTATCGTCGCCAGCGAGGAGGGAGTCGAGTACACCCGCAAACACATGCCCAAGCAGAGCACCCACATCTGGTGCGGCGCCGTCGATCAGGAACTTACGGTGCGTTCGTACATCGTGCCCGGCATCGGCGACGCTGGCGACCTGGCCTTCGGCGAAAAGCTGTAAAGTCAGGGAAGTGGACGTTGACGTGGGTTGCGCCAAAAGTCCGATCTTACATCACCGTCACAGTAAACGCGAGTTCGCGACAAACGGGAAGCAATCTTTTTATACTGATCGTTTCGACTACAACAGAGAGATGATAATCAACTTCGAGCCGACATCAATATATGTAGTGGGTTACTATTGTGGGTATTAATAACGTATGGAACTTGTGATTGCAACTATCTCTGAGTTTGTTTAAGGGTATTTGCAATGAAGTAGTGGCTGTCAGTTGTTTGGTCGTATTTTTTGTCATATATTTATGGTTGCCAAACATATAAAGGTAATTTAACTACTATTCAACCAATCTGCCTGATGGTCAATACAGGACAATATTAGCGATAATTTGCGACAAACGCAAAAGACTAAGATCATTGAACGGAATTTTAGATGTCATTTTATATCTGTTAAAGATAGGCAGTGAGTGGCGTATGTTACCCCCTTTCAGAAGCGTCGGCGTCATTGATTCACAGAGTGTCAGGACAACGAAAACAGGTGGCAAAACTTGCGGTTTTAACGGCTGCAACGACATATCGTGATAGTTACGTAGCAGGGTTTGCTTTTGGCTCTCAGAGTTCACGTGGCCAACGGACACAATAGCAAGATGTAGTCGGAGGGTTTGAGAGGTGGCTTGATCGGATGCGGGTGATTTATGCCGACGGCGGTTATAGCGGCAACCTTATTGAAAATGTGAAATAACGATATGAATATGATTGGAATATAGATATTGCTTCGGAGCGATTCCTCGAAACACTTTGAACCTTTGCCCGAACGTTGGGCGGTCGAACAAGCATTTGCGTGGTTCAAGAATCTCCGCAAACCGGCCAAAGACTATGAAAAGAGCGTAATATCCGCTAAAAACATGGCTCACCTAACATTTATTACTCTGATATTGAAAAAACCATAAAAATATTTTTATCAAATCCTTAAATTATACATTGAAATAGTATTATTTCTCATAGAGTTCGGCGAGGCGTCATCATGCGTACTTAAATCGAAAACCACTATCTTGGCAAATTCCGGGTCATCGGTTTTAATGACCGTATAAAGTCGATCCGTATTTTCGTTTACACAAAACTCTTTTATGTATGAGTTGATTTTATAGACAGTCAGTAGATTGCCACTCCAGTCGAACTTTAATATCTTTACCTCTTTCACCCTGCCCTGTCTTATATCCGTCATCGAAGCCTCAGGACGCTGAACATACAGATAATTTTTTGTTCCGTAAACGAAACCACTAAATAATCTGGCGTCGAAGCTGACCATGGAATGATTGTCGGACTCCTTTGGAGAGACAACCTTACTGAACCTGACGCTCTTGATCTGAACGCCAGCCCTGTCATAAAAGTTTATCATGTCCAAACATACGAATGCCACAACGATCACCCCATTGTCTTTGTTGGCATAAATCATATTCGAATAGGCAGACAAGCGCATATTGTAATGACGAAAGCTGTATTTATAATCAAAGTTTATCGGTCTCTTAACCTCGGTTTTTGCATCATAAACGAACAGCATGGGAACAGAGTCATTCATGGACGCCTCAAATCCTGCAATGATATTGGCGCCGGCATAAGAGAGGTCTAACGTGTTCAGCAACGGTTTCGGGAGTTTTCATTAACAACGAGAACTGATTCTCGCCGGAAACAATGTCATGCAGGTTCAACGAATAGGATTTTAATTTGTCGACGTCATAAATTGTCACCACACCCGAATCATGATCCGTATCTTTGAATATCTGCGGACGAAGCAGCTCGCCGGGGTTGGCCCCCTTAACGCCGAAATCCGATATGTGCGAGAGCGTTTTGAGGCTGTAAAGCGAGAACCACTCCTTGCCGCATCCATTGACCAGCGCCAATATAGAATCCGCGACAAAACAGTCGGACACGCAATAGTCGTCGATCCTGGCCGACGCGATTGCAGTTATCTCCTCAGGAGTGGACATGTCGGTGATTACATGTTTATCCCGACATGCCACCGCTGTGAATACGACAAACAAAAATGCGATTACTTTATTCATAGAGTGGTCGCTCTGAGATTAGTAATACCGGCACGTACTCTTGTAGCCGCCATTATGTCGGGTCGTATTAACACAGATAGAATGAGTCTCGCTACATCTCAATCCCGCATAATAGCCATTTCTTTCCCACTGGCAGCAAGGATCAATTAAAGTTCCGCCAATCCCATTTTCATCCTGTGCCAGCGCCTCTACGTTTGCCATCAGCAGGTCGGCCATCGGGTCGGACTTAGCGGATGTTGTTACTCCGAAATACACACCGGCGGCGGCGACAATTGCGCCCGCCGGGGCAAGAAAAATCTTTTTAATGTTTTTGATTTTTTGCGTTAAAGTTAATGATGTTATTTATTGAAGCCAGTAAATTTTTTATTGAAAAAACATACCTCAATTTTCTCCTTATTGTGATTGAAAGTTTGCGAAGAGCGGCCAGCCAGCCATTATGCTGTCATTGCAAACCCTTTCTGTCTTCGCGAACCATGTCTTTTCCGTCATTGCGAGCGCCTAGTCATTGCGCGCGGAACGAAGCAATCCGGAGAAATAGGCTATACCTCACCTGATTGCTTTGGACAAAAGCCCTCGTAATGATGGATTACCTGCGCTTCGTCCGATTCCTTCAAATTACCCTTCGGGGTTTCTTCGGCTTCCTCGCGCTACTCCGGCATAGTTGGTAAGCCTCTGCCTCGGCTTGTTATCTGTTGCTTCGGACAAGGGCTTTTGCAATGACGAGTACAAACACTTATCTCGAAAACTCCAGCCTCGCTCCCCGGAAATTCTCGTCGATCACTCCGCCACGGTTGACGATGCGCCCGTTAACGAGCGTGCAGACAACCCTGTGGCTTAGCGTAACCCCTTCGAGAGGCGACCAGCCGCACTTGTATAGTATATCCTCGCGCGAAACTGTCCACGGCGACGAAGGGTCGACAATCGCAATGTCGGCATACATACCCTGCCGCAGGAAACCCCTGTCGCTCAGGCCGAAACGCACAGCGGGGGCGTGGCACATCTTCTCGACGGCCATTTCCGCCGGAAACATGGAGAGCATCGCCGCGAGCGAGTGCTGCACCATCGGCGCGCCGGGGGGGGCGTTCCAGTAGGGACGAAGCTTCTCTTCGAGAGTGTGCGGCGCGTGGTCGGTGGCCACGACGTCGATACGGCCGTCCGCCAGCCCGCCGCGCAGGGCCTCACGGTCGTAAATACTTTTGACAGAGGGATTTATCTTGATCAGATTGCCCAGCCGCGCGTAATCCTCGTCCGAAAACCACAGGTGATGCACGCAGGCCTCGGCGGTGATGCGTTTTTCGCGCAACGGACGCGCCTCGAACAGACCGAGTTCGCGGGCCGTACTGATGTGAAGCACGTGAAGGTCGGCTCCATAGCGATCGGCCAGCTCCACCGCCTGCGCCGTCGACCGGTAGCACGCCTCGGCGCTGCGTACCAGCGGGTGCAGCTCCGCCGCCGCCTCGTCGCCATACCGCGCGCGATACTCCGCAACGGCGGCCCTTCTTACCAGCCCCTCATCCTCGCAGTGGGCGGCCACCGGAACGGGGCTCTGGTCGAAAACGGCCGATAGCGCCCGATTGTCGTCGAGGAGCATGTCGCCCGTCGAGGAACCCATAAAGATCTTGACGCCACACACATGCCGCGGGTCGAGCCGGGCGATCTCGCGAATGTTGTCGCTGGTCGCGCCCAAATAGAAGGAGTAGTTGGTCAGGGAATGTTCGGCGGCAAGATCGTATTTTCGCTCCAGCTCGGCGGCGGAAACGGTTGACGGAACGGTGTTGGGCATCTCCATGAACGAGGTCACCCCGCCGGCCACCGCCGCGCGCGATTCGTGAAAAATGTCCCCCTTGTGAACCAGCCCCGGCTCGCGGAAATGCACATGGTCGTCAATCGCGCCGGGGATGACAAGCATCCCTGTCGCGTCGATGCGCTCGCCTGCGAAGGCTCCGCCGCACATGCCGCGAAACTCGCCGCGCCCGACATCAAGGATCCTCTGCCCGTCGACGAGCAGGTAACCCACAAACGTTTCGCCCTCGTTGACCGTCAGGCCGTTCTCGATAAGTATCATCGCCCGCGGACCTTACGCAGCCTGAGGGCCATCACGCCCCAGAATGCTTCGCCGAAGATGCCGCTGCTCATCTTCGAGCTGCCGACGACACGCTCGGTGAAGACGATCAACACCTCCCTGATCCTGAACCCCAGCTTCCATGCGTTGTATTTCATCTCGATCTGGAAACCGTAGCCTTTCATGCGGATGGCGTCGAGGTCGATACGCTCCAGCACGCGGCGCGAATAGCCCATGAAGCCCGCCGTAGCGTCGTGTACGGGCATTCCGGTGGCGATGCGCACGTAACGCGAGGCGAAGTAGGACATTATCAGCCGTTTCATGGGCCAGTTGACCACGTTCACGCCGCTCACGTAGCGCGACCCGACGGCGCAGTCGGCCCCGTCGTCGCGCATCGCCGAGTGGAGCCGCAGCAGATCGTCCGGGTTGTGCGAAAAGTCGCAGTCCATCTCGAAAACATAGTCGTAACCCTGTTCCAGCGCCCATCGGAACCCTGCAAGATAGGCCGTGCCGAGCCCCAGCTTGCCGCTGCGCTCTATCAGGTGGAGGCTGTTCGGGTGGTTGGCCTGATGCGCGCGGACGATACCGGCGGTGCCGTCGGGCGACCCGTCGTCGATCACCAGCAGGTCGAACGGCTCCGGCAGCGAGAAGACCTTGTCGATCATCGCCGCAATGTTCTCCCGCTCGTTGTATGTGGGAATTATAACGATCTTTTTCATATCGCAACCATTACAGCGCAAAGATAATTTTTAATTTTCAATTTTCAATTAGTTACCTCACTGCGCTGACCGTCCGTCGCCGCGCTGGCGACCTGGCTGCTCCGGTCGGTGGTTATTCTTCGCTGCGCTCCGGATAATTTTCACCACTCATTTCTTACTTGTCGTTAGTAACTTGCCAGTCCTGCGGCGTTACTGCGATGCAATTTTCGGCTCGCAGACGGCGGAGGATGTTCGCAACGCCACAGGCAGAGCGGGCAGCCCTCCGCATCCGTGCCTCGCGGAGGGCTGCCGACCTTGCGGAGCAAGGCCAAAAGTTTTTTAGCCAAGACCTTAGTGCCTATCAGCAACCTGGCTGCTTAGGCCTGTGATTATTCTCCGCTCAGAGCAATTCTCGTTTCTCATTTCCCAGTTACCTTCCTTCGCTGCTCGCTTGCCGCCTCGCGGTGACTGCGCCGCCTCGCGGGCGACCAAGCTGCTCCGGTCGGTGATTATTCGTCGCGGAGCGACAAATAGTTCTCGCCCTGATAGGCGTTCCGTTCGGCGAGGCGGCGCTCGAACATGGCCATCAGGGTCTCGTTGCGCACCAGCCCCCACCTGTGGTTGACGTGGAAACGCGGCGGGGCTTCGCCGGCGAAACGTTCGATGACGATCTCGGGGCGCAGACGGCGGGCGATCTCGACGAACAGGTCGACATACTCGGCGAGATCCCACAGCCGAAAGCGTTGCGGGTCGCGCCGATACTCGTCGGCCATTGCCGTGCCGCGTATGATTTGCAGCTGATGAAACTTTATAGTGTTGATCGGCAGGCTGTTGATGATTGCGCACCGGTCGAGGAGCATCTGCTCGTCTTCGCCAGGCAGCCCGAGGATAAAGTGGGCCCCGATGCGAATACCCTTTGCCGCCGTGAACTCTATGGCGCGACGGGCGCAGGCGAAGTCGTGACCACGGTTGACGGCCCGCAGCGTTGCGTCGCAGCACGATTCCACGCCGTATTCCACTGCCACATAGCGCGTTGCGGCAAGCCGTGCAAGCAAATCGAGCTTTGCCTCGTCGACCGTGTCGGGGCGCGTGGCGACGATGATCCCGGCGACGGAAGGGTGGGAGAGCGCCTCCTCGTAAAGTTCGCGCAGGCGTTCTACCGGAGCGTAAGTGTTTGAAAACGATTGGAAATAGGCCAGAAATCGCTCTGCGCGGCGATAGCGGCGTGAGTGGAACTCGATCCCCTCGTCGATCTGTTCTGTTATGCTTTTCGTCGGGCTGCAATACGACGGAGTGAAGGCGTCGTTGTTGCAGAACGTGCAGCCGCCGACGCCCAGCGTGCCGTCGCGGTTGGGGCAGGTAAAGCCCGCGTTGAGCGCAACTTTCTGAACGCGGGAGCCGAACAGCCGCCGAAAGTGGCCCGAATAGCTGTTGAACCGCCGCTCGTCGCCCCAGGGATACATTACCGTGCCTTTAACGCCTCGACAAAGCCGTGAAACCGCCGCCACAGGTGCTCGGTGCGGAGCCACAGTTCGCGAGCACGGGCCTGTTGCGACGGATGTGCAGCCTCTATGTCGGCAAGATAGAGCTCGTCGGCAGGGTGGTTGTCGGCGCGAAATTCGGCCAGGAGCGCAGGGAAATCGCGCCCGAGCCACTCCAGCCCGTCGGGAGGCAGCGATCCTGTGCGGCGAAATGCGCTCCACAGCATCAGCAGGGCGCGGTCAGCCGACTGTTCGGGGAGATCGGCAACGGCCTCGTCGAACAGTTCGTCTTCGCCGAGCGCGACGTAACAGTATGCGAGCGTGGTGGTTGCATCGAGATGATCTTCCGGGTCGAGGTCGAGCAGCAGCTCCAGCATTCCGGCCGCCATCTCCATGTCGCCCACCAGAAAATGGTCAATGGCCGAAAATTTCACCAGCGTCAGCCCGTCGCGCGTCGGGCCATCCTCCCACGAAAGGTTACATTCCTCATTCTCAGGCACAACGGCCATCAGTTGCTGAAACGCCTCGAAGCGTATCCGGCACGCCTCTTCGAATTTTCCCGCTGTTTCGAGGGCGGTCGACCGGACGAGCGCGCGACCGAAATCGCCACCCTCGATCACGTATTCCTCTCCGCCTGTGGGAGTTAAAATAATATTATTCATTTTGCGAAAGATATTTAACCACAGCTTCGGCAACCCGTTCGCCGTCGAGGGCAGCCGAGATGATCCCACCGGCATATCCAGCCCCTTCGCCCGCCGGAAAAAGTCCGGGCAGCGCGGGGTGCATAAGCGTTTGGGCCGAACGCGGGATGCGCACGGGCGACGAGGTGCGCGATTCGACGCCAACTATCTGTGCCTCATCGGTCAAAAAGCCGCGTATCTTACGATCGAACGCCGCGAACCCGCCCCGCAGCGCCTGGTCGATAAACGGAGGCAGCCATCGTTCGAACTGCGTCGGGGCCAACCCCGGGCGATAGGAGGTAGCGGGCAGCGAAGTCGACCGCCGTCGTCGCACAAAGTCGGTAAGCCGTTGGGCAGGAGCTATTTGTCCCTCGCCGCCGCGGGCCTTCGCCGCCTGTTCCAGCTCGCGCTGAAAAACCAGCCCCGCCAACGGCCCGTGGGCCTCGGTCAGGCGGGCAAAATCGGACGGGCGCACCTCGATAACGACGCCCGAATTGGCGAAAACCGAGTTGCGCCCCGATGTGGACATGCCGTTGACGACGCTCTCGCGCGGGGAGGTCATGGCCGGGACGATAAAGCCCCCGGGGCACATGCAGAACGAGTAGACCCCGCGCCCTGCCACCTGAGCCACAAGCTGGTAGGCGGCTGCCGGAAGGTATTCGCCGCGCGCCGGCATATGATATTGAATGCTGTCGATCAGCTCCTGCGGATGTTCCACGCGCACCCCCATCGCAAACGGTTTGGCTTCGAGGGCCACCCCGCGGCGGTGCAGCAGCTCGTAAATGTCGCCTGCCGAGTGGCCCGAAGCAAGGACGACCGCCGCCCCTTCGATGCGTTCGTCGCCGCAGCAGACCCCGCGCAGGCGGCCTCCGTCCAGAAGCAGATCGTCGACGCGGCGACCGAACAGCACCATGCCTCCGGCGGCAATAATCGTCCGGCGCAGAGCGGTTATGATCTGCGGCAGGCGGTCGGTGCCGATATGCGGGTGGGCGTCGACAAGTATCTCAGGATCGGCGCCGTGGAAGACCAGGCGGCTGAGGGCGCGGTGGTAGTCGCCGCGTTTTTTGGAGCGGGTGAACAGTTTGCCGTCCGAAAACGTACCCGCTCCTCCCTCGCCGAAGGCGTAATTCGAGTCGGGGTCGACCGGCCCGTTGTGGTTGATGGTCGCCACGTCCCTTTTGCGTGCCGAAACCTCGCGTCCGCGTTCCAGTACTATCGGCCTGTAACCCAGCTCGACAAGTCTCAGCGCGGCGAACAGTCCCGCCGGGCCGGAGCCTGCGACCACGACCTCGGTCGCGTGGGACACGTAGGGATAATCAAATTGCAACGGCGGCGGGGCGGGTTCGTCGTCGATGAACAACTCGAGCGTCAGGACGATCTTCGGCGAGCGGCGGGCGTCGATCGAGCGGCGTACGACCCGTGCCAGGGCGATTTGCGACACGGTCACACCCGCCATGCGGGCCGCAACGGGCAGGTAAATCCCGCTATCGGAGGCCTGTTTGGGCGACAGCGTGAGGGTTACTTCGCGTGGCATGGTACGTAACAGGCAAAGTCATAACACAGTGGCGACTGCGTCGCTCTGCCGACGGCTGCAAAAAGCAAAAACGGCAAAAGAACAGCTCGCTTCATGACTAAAAATATATTTTGGCAAAGATACGGAATTAAGTAATCCGAAACGATTGTTTGTTAAATGCTTTATAATAAATTGGTAATAGTTTGCCTAAATTGCAGACGCAAACGGCATTATGATACATGCGAATCGTGGGTTGAAAATAATATTCAATTGTTTTACAGCAATGCGACATTATTATATATGTCACCATGAGCACAGCGCAAGCGCAGCCGGATGGTCTGTCATATTTTAAATGTGTTTGTCGGAAGAAAAGAAGCATACGTCACGTTGCCTTTCGAGGAAGCCGCAGGCAACCCCGAGGGACAACTTGGGAAAACCAGCCGAAGCGCAAACAATCCATTAGCTGTTAATGCGCCGGATTGCTTCGCTGCACTCGCAATGATAAAGACACTTTGCACACAATAAATAAATGTCGCCGTTTGCAATGATGTTGAGACTGGCTTTTGAGGCGGTCTTGAACGGCTATCCTGCGACCTCGCTATGGTCGATCTGCAGCACCTCGATCCCCACGCGGGCCAGCAGTTCGAGCCCCTCCGTGGAGTGGTAGCTGTCGCAATAGACAACCCGCCTGATCCCCGCCTGGATGATCAACTTGGCGCACTCGATACACGGCGAGGCGGTGATGTAAAGCGTCGCCCCGAGGCTGCTGTTGGCGCTCTTGGCCACTTTTGTTATTGCATTTGCCTCTGCATGAAGCACATACGGCTTTGTCTTTCCCTCGCCGTCCTCGCAAACATTTTCGAAACCCGACGGCGTGCCGTTATACCCGTCCGAGATGATCATCTTGTCCTTGACCAGCAACGCACCCACCTTGCGCCGAACGCAATAGGAATTTTCGGCCCAGATTCGGGCCATCCTGATATACCGTATATCCAGCTGCCGCTGCTTCTCGTCGCTGTAACTGCCCATGTTTTTCTTTTTTTGCGCCGCGAGGGTAGGGTGGCGACGCTGCAAAAATCACTTTAATTTACTGCCTATCAGGTGTATGAACTCTTCGCGGGTTTTGAACTCCGAGAGAAAGATTCCCGTGAATGCGGAGGTCGTCGTGACGGAGTTCAGCTTCTGGACGCCACGGATCTGCATACACATGTGGCTTGCCTCGATGACGACAGCCACGCCCAACGGATTGAGGGCCTGCTGAATGCAGTCGCGGATCTGTACCGTGAGGCGCTCCTGCACCTGCAACCGGCGGGCATAGCAGTCCACCACCCGGGCGATCTTGGACAGGCCCGTGATGTAGCCGTTGGGGATGTATGCCACGTGGGCCTTGCCGTAAAACGGTAGCATGTGATGCTCGCAGAGCGAGTGGAAATCAATCTCCTTGACCAGCACCATCTGTTTGTAATTCTCCCTGAACTTGGCCGAGAGGAGGATTTCGCGGGGGTCGGCGGCGTAACCCTGCGTCATGAAAGCCATCGCTTTGGCCACCCGTTCGGGGGTTTTCAAAAGCCCCTCGCGCCCGACGTCCTCGCCTATCGCGCCGAGTATCATGCCGTAGGCCTCCATGAGCGTCTCCAACGCCTTCGGGTCGAACGCCTCCTCCCTGCTGTATATCTCTTCCATCCTGACTGCCGGCTTAGAATGGGAGATCGTCCGGATCGTCTTGCGGGGCGGACGAGACAGCCGGCGCAGGAGCAGGGGTTTGTGCCGTGGCGGCATACGAATGGCCTCCTGCCGGCGCCGAGGCCTGGGCGGAGACTGGAGCAGGGGCAGGGGCAGGGACCGACGCGCCCGAAGCTGTCTGCGCCCCGTCCGGACGGCGGCCGAGCAGTTTCATCTCATTGGCAACGATCTCGACGGCATATCGTTTGACCCCCGTCTCGTCGCTCCACTCGCGGCTGCGGATCGAACCCTCGATATATATCTGGCTACCCTTTTTCACAAATCGGTCGGCAACGTCGGCCAGACTGCGCCACAACGTAACGCTGTGCCACTCGGTGAACTCTTTGGTCTCCTGTGTCTGGCGGTTGTAGGAGCGCTCGGTTGTCGCAAGGCGTATCCGCGCAACCTTGACCCCGCCCTCCAAAGACCGCACATCGGGGTCTGCGCCGACATTGCCGATCAAAATAACCTTGTTAACCATAACTGTTCGGTTTTTAGTTTGTTTCTCTCAGAGGCAGAAAAACTCTCCAAAGCTAAGGAATTTGTCGTAAAAAAACAAACGCCGCAACATAATTTTATTACGTCATGCCTAGCGGGGCGTCTGTCGCACAACATGTCGGGCCATCAGGCTGCGCCCGGGGCATAAAAAACTGCTGTGTTCAGGGCATAAAAAACTGCCGCGTTCGGGACAAAAAAAGTCAGGCCGGCCGCATTCATTGTGACGAAACAGCGTACATGGCGGCAAAAAGAGAGGCCGCCATGTACTGACAGCCTTCCCGGGTGAAACCGAACAATATTTCTGCTACTTTGCTACCGTTTTGACGACCTTTTCGAACGCTTTTGGGTTGTTCATTGCCAGGTCGGCAAGTACTTTGCGGTTGAGCGCGACCCCTTTGGCGGCCAGACGTCCCATGAGCTGGGAGTATGTGAGGCCGTTGAGGCGTGCAGCGGCGTTGATACGCTGGATCCACAGGCCGCGGAATGTGCGTTTTTTGTTCTTGCGATCGCGGTAGGCGTAGGTAAGACCTTTTTCGACGGTGTTTTTGGCTACCGTCCAGACATTTCCCCGTGAGCCGAAGTTTCCTTTGGCCAGTTTCAGGACTCTTTTTCTGCGGGCGCGCGAGGCTACCGCGTTGACTGATCTGGGCATTGCTTTTGAGTTTTACGAGCGGTCAGCGGGCGAGTTCTCCCCGTCTCTTTGGGGCTGAGCGGCTCTTGGTTTTACATTTGGCTACTTCACCAGCAGTAGCTTTACGTTGGCCTCGTCGGCCGGAGAAACGAGCCCTGCATAGGTGAGGTTCCGTTTCTGTTTGGTGGTTTTCTTTGTCAGGATGTGACTGTGGAAAGCGTGTTTCCGTTTCACTTTTCCTGTTCCGGTGAGCGTGAAACGCTTTTTAGCCCCGGAATTGGACTTCATTTTCGGCATTTTTACCTCAGGTTTAGGTTTTGTGGAGTGAAAATTTGTGGACTGCAAATGTAATCATAAATATGATAACTGCAAAACCTCGCGCAATTATTTTCAAACGCAACCCCTGCAAGGCCTCTGGCAAGAGCTCTGCGGGAGGCGGAAACACCCCTTTCGGGAACGGCGGACATGTTGATATTTCTGTTCATAATCCTGTATGTTTAACCTGTTTATTAACAGCTGTCAACAGAAAGCCCATCTCAAAAACGCCGGAAAACATGCGGCCGGCAGAAGGCAAAAGCCGAATAGAGCATTTTCTCGTCTTTATGCGCACAAAAAAAGGCGTTTTAGAATAGTTTCTACACATAAAAACAAGATTATGTTAATAAAATGTTGATACAATTGTCGAAAAACGCAGCTATCGCCCTATTTTATAAGTAGTTTTGCATTGTAAATATCGTAATGTGGCTTACAATAGCTCGACCGGAACGTTTTTTGCACGCTTCCGGTTGTTGCGGCATAGCGTTACGGAACGGCGAAAAACGGCGGAAAAACGCCGGAAGCGACATTGAAAACATGTTGCGAAGGGCCGAAAAACAGCACGGTCGCCGGAAAACAGCGGCAGCGTCCGGCGAGCGGCCGAAAAACAGGGAAATTATAAATTTGTGGGGATATGAAGAGATTACTGGTTTTAATCGTTCCATTGCTCCTGCTGGGCTCGAGGCTGGGCGCGCAGGATTTGGCAGTGAAGACAAACCTTCTCTATTGGGGGACGCTTACCCCTAATCTGGGATTCGAAGTAGGGCTGTCGCCCAAATCGACTTTCCTGTTGTGGGGCGGCTATAATTCGTGGAACCTGAGCGGCTCCGAAACAAATAACAAAAAACTGGTGCACTGGATAATAATGCCGGAATACCGCTACTGGTTCTGCGAGCGGTTCAACGGCCATTTCATAGGCGTGCACCTGCTGGGATCAAAATACAACGTGAGCCAGCACAACGTACCCCTGCTGTTCGAAAAGGCATACCGCTACGAGGGCTGGGGCGTCGGCGGCGGCGTCGCATACGGCTACCACTACATGCTCTCGAAACGCTGGGGGCTTGAGGGCAGCATCGGCATCGGCGGCATATACATGGGCTACACGAAATACAACTGCCCCCGGTGCGGATCGATGATAGGCGACTTCACCAGATTCTACTTTGGCCCCACGACCGCATCCATCTCGCTTGTTTACCTTATAAAATAAGTGCCCTATGAAAAAATTGATTATAGCTTCGCTCGCACTGCTCGCCTGCTGGACTGCGCCGGTCGTGGCGGCGGAAGACATTCAGGTGAACGACCTGGTTGTGCGCAGAAAAGAGAACAACACCATGGAGGTGAGCTTCAAGGCGATAGTCGACAAAAAGGCCACCCGCAGCGACTACACCCTGACAGCCACGCCGGTGCTATACAACGGCCTCGACGCCGAGCGGCTCACGGCGATCGTCGTCGAGGGAACGCGCGCCATCATCTCCAACCAGCGGCGCGAAATGTCGGGTACGGTAGAGTATCCCAACGACGCTATCGTGGTGCCCAACGGCAAGACGATAGACTATGTCGCCACGGTGCCCTACAGCCCGTGGATGGACAAAGCCTCGGTAAGGCTCGAAAAGACCTCGAAGGGCTGCTGCACCATTCAGAACCTCGGCTCGGCGGAGCTCTCCGCCAGGATCGACACATCGGCCAGGGTTACATCCCCCGAACTCGACGTCACCACCGAACCGACCCCGCCGCAGGAGATAGAGCCTGCTCCGGCCCCTCCGGTAAGCGCCTCTCCCAAGTTTGAGAAGGCCCCGCTCTATACGCCCATTGGCCAGACCAATCCGCTCGGCCCGAACGGCGAATATTATCCCCCGCGGGTGATGGACGCCCTGACGGTGCCAGCATCGAGCCTGCTGATCGATCCCGAATCGGCCAACACGCCTGACGACGCGCAGCGTTACGTGCTCATGCCCGACGACCCGACCGTGCCGAAGTCCGAACCGCGCTATACGCTCACGCCGGTCTTCACCCCCGGCGCAACCGAGGCGCAGCCGTCGTATGTCATCACTCCCGTAGGGCCGCAAACCCCGCCCGACGCGCCGCGCTATGTGCTGAGCAAGGCTACGGCCGCCACTCCGGCAAGTATGCCGCGGTTCACCGTCGTGGATCCCGACGAGGCTGTCTACAATGCAGCCCCCTCCGCGCAGATCTCGCCCGTCACCTCCGCAACCCCGGCAGGCGCGCCGCGCTATACCCTTGCGCCCGTCGACGCCTCCACTCCCGCCGACGTGCCGCGCTATACCCTCGCGCCCGTATATACAAAAGGTGTGAGCGAGGAGGAGCCCGCATACGCGCTCACTCCGGTCACCACGGCCACTCCGCCCGACGCTCCGCAGTTCGTGCTGAAACAGGCCGACGCGCTGACCCCGAAAAACGTCAAGCAGTTCACCTATTCCACCGCCCCCAAAGGGTTGGGCAGGATATTCGGATATGCTCCGGGCGAGGCTGCCATGCCTGCCGCCACTGCCGCGCCTTCGGACCTGGGCAAGGGCATACTGGGAGCAGGTCGGGTAGTGCCCTCGTCGAGCTACCTCGTGTCGCCCGAGGATTCCAAAACACCGGCAGGCGCATCAAGGTACACCCTCGAACCGGCAGGCCCCGATGCGGATCCGAACGAACCGCTGTTCACTCTCACGCCGGTTTACGCCCCTGGCGCAGAGAAGAGCGCGCCGTCGTATATCATCACGCCGGTCGACGCATCGACCCCTGCCGACGCGCCGAAGTACAGGATGAAACCGGTCGATGCTTCGACCCCTGCCGACGCGCTGCGCTATACCGTTATTGATCCGGACAAGGCCGTTTACAGCGCCGCCCCGTCGGGCCTCGCAGCCCCCGTCGACGGCAACACTCCGGCAGGCGCCAAGAGATACACCCTCGAACCGGTAGGCCCTAACACCAGCCCCGGCGAGCTGCAATATACACTGGCCCCTGTACATACGAAGGGCGTCTCGGCAGACGATCCGGCCTATGCGCTCATCCCCGTCGACGGCTCGACGCCGGCCAGCGCGCCGCGCTTCACATTGAAGCCCGTCGATGCCAACACTCCGCCCGACGCCCGACAGTATACCTACACCCCCGCCCCGACCAGACTGGGCACCATCCACGGCTATGCGCAGGGCTTCGCCGCCGAACCGGCAAGCGTTGTGGACAGCGGTTTCAGGACGATGACGCTGCCCTCGAGGGGAGGTCTGGTGCCGCAGGGCGACATAATGGTTTCGCCGACCGACCTCAACACCCCTCCCGGAGCGCAGAAATACACCCTCGAACCGGCAGGCCCCGACACGCCCCCGGGAGTGCAGAAGTATACCCTCACTCCGGTCTACGCCCCGGGCTCTACCTCCGGCGAACCCTCATACGTGCTCACCCCGGAAAACGCATCGACCCCGCCCGACGCTCCGCGCTTCACGCTGAAGCCCGTCGACGCTTCGACGCCACGGGACGCCAAGACCTTCACCATCATTTCTCCGGAATACGCACAGTATGCCTCGGCCCCGGAAGGGGTGGCGCGACCTGTCGACGCCAACACCCCGAAGGGCGCGAACCAGTATACCCTCGAGCCCGCAGGCCCGAACACCCCGCCGAACGAGCCGAAGTACACGCTCATGCCGACATACGCTCCGGGTTCCACCACCCCCTCCTACGCGCTTGTTCCGGTGACGGCCGCCACGCCGAAGGATGCTCCGGTGTTCACGCTGAAGCCCGTCGACGCATACACTCCGGCCAACGCTTTCAGGGTCACTGTCGACAAGGGGCCGGTCTATGCCTATACCCCGGCCAGCGCGGCACAGAAGTTCGGCCCTGCCTATACCAGGGGGATCAACGGCGCTCCGACCTATTCTCCGCGTGCGCTCACCGCCACAGGCCCCGGTGTTTATCCCATTGAGGGCCCAGGCCTGACCGCCTATCCTCCACAGCAGACTGCATATTCTCCGCAGGGGGCTGCCTATCCTCCGCAGGGGGCTGCCGGCCAGCCATACTATACCCAGTCGCCTTACGCCCACGCACAGACCTTCAGCGGACGTACCGACGTGGTACCGACCCTGCCCTACGGCTACTCTCCGGCGACCACGCCCTCTGTCGGCGGCTCGGGCTACACCGGCCCTGCGTCGATATACTCTACCGCAACGCCGACATACGCACTGGCGCCGGTCAACAGCGGCATATCCGGCTGGATGCCATACATCGTGCCCAAGTACGCCCCGATGACCTCCTCAGGCAGCCTTGCCGAGGCGCTGGCCGAAAGGTTCCCGTTCCTCGAATACAGCTACGGCGCAGTGGACGGCAACATGCCGGGCAAAGAGGCCAAACGCAACGCGCTGGTGGTGTATTTCCGCCAGAACCAGAGGGTTATCGAGCATCCGTTCCGCAACAACGACCGCACGCTGGCCGAGTTCATCGCCTCGATCCGCGCAATCGAAAACTCCGGCAACTCGCGGGTCTCGGGGGTCGTCATAGCGGGTTTCGCCTCGCCCGAAGGCACATACAACTACAACGACCAACTCTCGCGCGACCGTGCGGCGGCATTGAAGAGCTTCGTGATCAACAACACCGGCATCAGCCCCAACGCCATACATATCTATGGCGGCGGCGAGGACTGGGACGGACTGCGCGATCAGGTTGCGGCCTCCAGCATCGGCTATCGCAACGAGATCCTGCGACTGATCGACAACGTGCCGGTATGGGACAACGCGAGCAGCGCAATCAAGGAGCAGAAACTCAAGTCGATAGGTGGCGGCGAGCCCTACCGTTACATGTACTCGCGCTTCTTCCCCGACCTGCGTAACGCCACCTACCTGAAAGTCTACTACGAGAGCCTCTCGCCGCTCGACCCGACGGCCGACGCCATCAACCGCGCCCAGGATCTGGTTAAACGCGGCGACTACAACGGCGCGCTGCACGTGCTGGCCCAGGTGTCGACCGACGTGCGCTCGTACAACACTATCGGCGTCTGCTACATGATGCTCAACAACTTCGAGAAGGCCAAAGAGTTCTTCCAGGCTGCCATGACCAACTACGGCAGCACCACCGCCAAAGCCAACTACGACCAGATCGTGGCCCGCGAAGCTGCAATGCGGGGTGGCAGGTAATCGACAGTCGGGAAATGCAGGGTGCATTTCCCGACTGTCCGGCAAAAAAGAGGCTTCCGAAAAATCATTTTTCGGAAGCCTCTTTTTTTTAGCCCCGTGCAGGAGGTTTTCGCATGGCCGCCGTTCACCGGCCGGCCCCACGGCAAAACAACGCTATCTGTTCAGAAACGGGTTCTTCTTCGAGGCTATGGCTACGAACTCTTTGAGGTAGAGTGGTTCGAAATAGGCCGCGTCCTCGAACCGTCCGGCGTCGAACGCCTCCTGCGAAGCCTTAGCCAGCCCGCGGGCCGAGGCCTTGACCTCCATATAGCGCACCGACGCGGGCAGTACCCCCGCGCACTTGGCCGCCCCGTCGCCGAAAACGGTCAGGCGGCCCGTGGCGGCGAACTCCGCAAAACTGCCCCTGTCAATAATATGCGCCGCCGTAGGGGTCAGCCTCCGCAGCGAACTATCGAACACCGCGGTGTAGACCTCCATCCGCCGCGCATCAATCATCGGGCATAGCAGCGCTCCCTCTTCGAACGCCGCCCCCACCCCATCTTCGAGCGCCACCGCCGCCAGCGACAGCAGCGAATCTACCGCAATGAGAGGAACGCCAAGCGCATAGCACAATCCTTTGGCCAGCGACACGCCGATCCTGAGCCCCGTATAGGATCCGGGCCCCATACTTACCGCCACGGACGACAGTTTGCCTGCATCTCTCAGCAGTTCGTCGACATACACGGCCAGATCGCGGGCGTGGTCGCGCCCTCCGTCGCTCTCCCTGACCGCCACGACCGCCCCGTCGCGCGCCAACGCCGCCGAACACCGCCCTGTCGCCGTCTCGATACACAAAATTGTCGCCATAGCTGAATAATTACCCGACAAAGGTAGCTTTTTTCGCCAAAAGCGCGGGAAAGCCAATATAAAAAACTACATTTGTTGTTTCAATTCGGATTTGTGATATGAAAAAGGTTATTGGCATCGGTAATGCGTTGACAGACATCCTAGTGAACCTGCCTTCGGACGAGTTGCTGAGGCGTATGGAGCTGCCGAGGGGGAGCATGTCGCTGGTGGAGGCCGAGACGCAGCTGGCAATCTCGAAACATACGGCCGACCTGCCGCGGGCGTTGTCGCTGGGCGGTTCGGCGGGCAATACGATCAGGGCGATGGCTTCGCTGGGCGTTCCGACGGGGTTTATCGGCAAGGTTGGGGCGGATACCACGGGCGATTTCTACGAGAGAGCCCTTGAAAATCTTGGTGTTAGGCCGACGATACTGCGCGGGCAGGAGCATTCCGGGCGTTGCATCTCGCTTATCTCGCCCGACGGCGAGCGGACGATGGCCACGTTCCTCGGCGCGGCGGTGGAGATGAGCGCCGAAGAGATTAGGGGTGAGTTTTTCGCGGGGTACGATTACCTCTATCTGGAGGGCTATCTCGTGCAGAACCACGACCTTATACGCAACATAGCCATACAGGCCAAGCAGTTCGGGCTGGAGGTGGCCATCGACCTGTCGAGCTTCAACGTGGTGAACGAAAATATCGACTTCCTGCATGCGCTCGTGGCTGACTATGTGGATATTGTCTTTGCCAATCAGGACGAGGCGACGGCTTTCACGGGCGAGTCCGACCCGCTGAAAGCCGCGGAGCTCATCGCAGGGAAGTGTCGCATGGCGGTGGTGAAGATAGGCACGCGCGGGACGTATATCAAACTTACGTATGATCCTGTCGTTCACGTCGGCATCATGTCCGCTGCCAGCAGGGTCGACACCACGGGGGCAGGCGATTTCTATGCCGCAGGGTTCATGTACGGCCTCTGCAATGGGCTGTCTATCAGGCAGTGCGGCACGATAGGGGCCATAGCGGCGGGCAAGGTTATCGAGGTTGTCGGCACCACCTTCGGGCAGGACGCCTGGAACGAGATAGCGATCCTTATAAAACACGTGAAAACGGAGCAGTATCTGTTTTGACGAGATCGGCAACCGGCCCCGTTTTGATAATAATTTCAAAAAACTAAAATAGCAATGCGGCTTATTTTAGTTTTTTTGAAAATTCTAAAATAAGCCTTACCTTTGTTTTAGAAAACTAAAATAAGGGGCATGAAAGATTTTATTGCCGGATGGCTGTCATCAGGGCTATTACTCCTGTTTCGTCCCCGAACCGATCGACAGGCAATGGGCCCTGGACGACGTTGAGATAATAAATCTGCTGGGCAAGGCCGAGAGGGCGATCGGGAAGCTGGACATGTTCTCGGAATATGTTCCGAATATCGACCTCTTTATCAGGATGCATGTGATCAAGGAGGCGACCCAGAGCGCCAAAATAGAGGGAACTCAGACAAACCTGGAGGAGGCGCTCAGAAGCCGCGACGAGATTCCGCAAGATAAACGCGACGACTGGGACGAGGTACAGAACTATATTCGGGCGTTGTGGCTCGCGATGGAAAAGATGGACGAGCTGCCTTTTTCGGGCCGGCTTATAAAAACCATACATAAAACCCTGTTGCAGGGGGTGCGCGGCGAGCACAGGTTCCAGGGAGAGTTCCGCACCAGCCAACTGGATAGGCGGGGCGTCGCTCGGCGATGCGACGTTCATCCCTCCTGCCCATACTTTGGTGCCGGAGCTTGTCGGCGACATGGAGAAATTCGCCCATAACGATCGCGTTGCGCTGCCCGAACTGCTTCGCATAGCCATAATTCACTATCAGTTCGAGACGATACACCCCTTTTGCGACGGCAACGGACGTGTGGACAGGCTTCTTATACCGATCTATCTTGTCGAGAAGGGGCTGTTGAAGCGGCCTGCGCTCTATATCTACGACTTCTTCGAGCGCAACCGAAAGCTCTATTACGACAATCTGACCTCGGTCAGGACGGACAGCAATCTGCGTCAGTGGATCAGGTTCTTTCTTGTCGGAATTGTCGAGGCGGCCCAAAAGGGCGCAGAAACTTTCGACGCAATACTGAAATTGCAACGCGAGTGCGAAGACAAAATCAATTCGCTCAGGGGCAAGGCTTACAGCGCGAGAACTGTCTCCCTCTATAAGCAGCCATTCGTAACAGCTTTCGACGTTGCTGAAATTACAGGGAAAACCCCCGCTTCGGCATATAAATTGATAGAAGATCTGGCGCGGTTGAACATCCTGGTCGAGATTACGGGCGGCAAACGCGGCAAATGTTATGTTTTCAAGGGCTATTTAACCATATACAAATAATGCGCACTACGATCCTTCTTGAACAACTGGAGTTCTATGCCCACCACGGCTGCTACGATCTGGAGCGGCGGGTGGGTATGCGCTTTGTCGTCGACCTCAGGATCGAGGCCGAGACGGGCGACGCCGCCCTGCGCGACGATCTCGACGGGACGGTCAACTATCAGACCGTGTACGAGATAGTCAGAGGTGAGATGGAGCTCCCGTCGCGCACCATCGAGAACGCGGCGCTGAGGATAGCCGACGCCGTGCGGGCAAAATTCCCGACGGTGATCTCGGTCGAGGTGCGCCTCTCCAAGATAGCCCCCGCGCTCGGAGGCAAGGCAGGTCGGGCGACGGTGGTCATATCGCGGTGATTGTTAGTAAAGTGTTACTAAGTATAAAATGCAACTCCCCCCGTGTTTCGTGATTAGTGAGTAACTTGCGCTTCGCAATCCGGAGGTGGCTGTCAAGCGACAGCCGACTGCCGGAGCCAAATCTCATTTCACGAAATCATGTCTGAACCAAAACAGAAAAAACTGCGGGAATATCAGTATGCCGAGGCGGTCGAGGGGGCCAAAGAGTATTTCGACGGCGACGAGCTGGCCGCTACGGTATGGGTGAGCAAGTATGCGCTGAAAGATTCGCACGGACACATTTACGAGGGCTCGCCCGAACAGATGCACCGCCGGATAGCGGAGGAGATCGCCCGCATCGAGGCCAAATATCCCAACCCGATGGGCAGCGACGAGGTCTATGCGCTGCTCAAGGATTTCAAGTACGCCATACCCCAGGGGGGGCCGATGACCGGCATAGGCAACAACTTGCAGGTGGCCTCGCTGTCGAACTGCTTCGTCATCGGGCATAAAAATCCTGCCGACTCCTATGGCGGCATAATCCGCATCGACGAGGAGCAGGTGCAGCTTATGAAGCGGCGCGGCGGCGTGGGGCACGACCTGTCGCATATACGTCCCACGGGCTCGCCGGTGCTCAACAGCGCGCTGACCTCGACGGGGATAGTCCCGTTCATGGAGCGCTACTCCAACTCGACGCGCGAGGTGGCCCAGGACGGTCGGCGCGGCGCGCTGATGCTCTCGCTGTCGATCAAACACCCCGACGCGGAGAATTTCATCGACGCCAAAGTAGAGACCGGCAAGGTGACCGGGGCCAACGTCTCGATCAAGATCGACGACGAGTTCATGCAGTGCGTGGTCAGGGGCGGGAAATATGTGCAGAAGTTCCCGATCGACTCCGACAGGCCGATGTACGAGAAAACGATAGACGCAACGACGCTCTGGAACAAAATCATCCACAACGCATGGAAGTCCGCCGAGCCGGGGGTACTGTTCTGGGACACCATTCTGCGCGAGTCGATCCCCGACTGCTATGCCGATCTGGGCTTTGCCACCGTGTCGACCAACCCCTGCGGCGAGATACCGCTGTGCCCCTACGACAGCTGCCGACTGCTGGCGCTGAACCTGTACAGCTATGTGGACAGGCCGTTCACCACCGAGGCAGTCTTCAATTTCGACAAGTTCAGGACGCACGTGGGGATGGCGATGCGGATGATGGACGACATCATCGACCTCGAGCTCGAAAAAATCGAGGCCATAATCGAAAAGATCGGCGGCGACCCCGAAGACGAGGACATTCGCACCGTCGAGCTCAACCTGTGGAAAAAGATTCGCGAAAAGGCCCTTATGGGCCGCCGCACGGGGCTTGGTATCACCGCCGAGGGTGACATGCTCGCCGCGCTCGGGCTGCGCTACGGCACGGACATGGCGGTGGACTTTGCGGTTGAGATACAGAAGACGCTCGCGCTGGAGGCCTACCGGACGTCGGTGGCGATGGCCCGCGAGAGAGGGCCGTTCAAGATGTACGACACTGCCCGCGAAGCTAATAACCCGATGATCGCACGCATCCGCGAAGCCGACCCTGCGCTGTACGAAGAGATGGCGCAGTATGGCCGGCGCAACGTGGCGATGCTCACCATAGCCCCCACCGGCACGACGAGCCTCATGTCGCAGACCACATCGGGCATCGAGCCGGTGTTTCGTCCGGTATACAAGCGGCGGCGCAAGGTCAACCCGAGCGACAAGGATGTTCGCGTGACCTTCGTCGACGAGGTGGGCGACTCGTGGGAGGAGTACAACGTCTATCACCACCACTTTGTAACGTGGCTCGAGGTCAACGGCTATCCGACCGCCGGACTGAAAGACATATCCGACGACGAGCTCGACCGTCTGGTCGAGCGGTCGCCCTACTCGAAGGCCACGGCCGGCGACGTCGACTGGGTGTCGAAGGTGCGGATGCAGGGGGCGGTGCAGAAGTGGGTCGACCATTCGATCTCCGTGACGGTCAACCTGCCGAACGACGCCTCCGAGGAGCTCGTGGCGCAGGTCTACCTCACCGCATGGCAGTGCGGCTGCAAGGGGGTGACGGTCTACCGCGACGGTTCGCGGGCGGGGGTTTTGATCGAAAAGGAGAAGAAGGGCGACGCGGCGGAGGCTGTCGCCGGTTTCAGGCCCCCCATGACCCGTCCCGAAGAGCTGGAGGCCGACATTGTCCGTTTCAAAAACGGCGAGCAGGACTGGATCGCCTTCGTCGGCATATACAACGGCCGTCCCTACGAGATCTTCACCGGAAAAATCGAAGAGGACGCCATGTTCATCCCCAAAAAGATACGGCGCGGGACGATAGTCAAGGTGCGCGAGGCCGACGGCACAAAGCGTTACGACTTCCGTTACATCGACAAGTACGGCTACCCGATCAACATCGGCGGCATCTCGCGGCTGTTCGACGAGGAGTTCTGGAACTACGCCAAGCTCATCTCCGGCGTGTTGCGCATCGGGATGCCCATAGTAGACGTGGTGACCCTTGTCGAGTCGCTCCAGCTCAACAGCGAGACCATCAGCACATGGAAGAACGGCGTCGCCAGGGCCATGAAACAGTACATCGAAGACGGCGTCACGGTCAAACAAAAGTGTCCCCAGTGCGGCGAAGCGTCCCTCGTCTACCAGAACGGCTGCCCGACCTGCATGGCCTGCGGACACAGCAAGTGCGGGTGAAGTGAGAAGTGAGGAATTGCTCATTAATTTATCACTAATAACTTCTCATTTCTCATTTCTTACTAAATTTCCTATCTTTGCACCTTGAAAAGATGTGTTTATGGGTGAGCAGAGGGTAAGGGTAGGCATTGCGTGCGGCGACATGAACGGCGTGGGTTACGAGGTGGTCATCAAGAGCCTGTCGGACGGGCGAATGAGCGAAATGTTCACTCCTGTGCTGTACGGGTCGTCCAAAGCGCTGGCTTACCATAAGAACAGGATCGAAGAGAGCCGCGATTTTTCGTTTGTCGTCGTGCCGTCGGCACGCGAGGCGCGTCCGAAGCGGATTAATGTCGTGAATTGCGGCGACGAGAACATAAAGGTCGAGCCGGGCGTGTCGACCGCGGAGGCAGGCCTGATGGCCGTAGCGTCGCTGAGGGCAGCCGTCGCAGAGTTGAAAAGCGGACAGATCGACGCGCTGGCGACGGCGCCAATAAACAAGGAAAACGTGCAGTCGCCGGAGTTCGGCTACACGGGCCACACGGAGTTTCTGGCGGCGGAGTTCGGCGGCGAGGCGCTGATGGTCATGTGTAGCGATATGCTCAGGGTGGGGCTGGCGACGATCCACGTGCCGGTGGCCAAAGTCAGCGGCATGATCACCAAAGAGCTCGTCGTATCACGGTTGCGGGCCCTGCGCAAGACGCTGACGTCGGATTTCTCCATCGTGGAGCCGCGCATAGCCGTGCTCTCGCTCAACCCACACGCGGGCGACGGCGGACTGATGGGCGACGAAGAGCAGCATGCCATTCGTCCCGCCGTCGAGCAAGCCATCGGCGAAAAGATACTAGCTTTCGGCCCATTCGCCGCCGACGGCCTGTTCGCCTCCGGCAGCTATCGCAAGTACGACGCAATACTGGCCATGTACCACGATCAGGGGCTCATACCGTTCAAATCGCTCTCCCCAGAGGGGGTCAACTTCACCGCCGGGCTCTCCGCCATACGCACCAGCCCCGACCACGGCGTAGCATACGATATTGCCGGACATGGCATTGCCGACCCGTCGTCGATGCGCAACGCCATCTACGCCGCCATCGACATATTCAACTCCCGAAACAACTACAAAACTATAACGAAAAACCCACTGCGACGCTTCGAACGCGAACGCGGCGGCGCAGACCTGTCGGTAAGGGATTTGATCCCGGAGGTGGGATAGGTTTGCGTCTCCGCACCTTTGAGTTTCCGCGCCTTTGTGTTTGAGTTTCCGCGCTTTGTTAACTTCGCTGCGCTTGTTTTCCTCCTTTGCGCCTCGGCCATTTCGAACAAGCTCGATGGCTCTCGGCTTGGCGTCGGTTGAAAGAAAGCAGGGCAAAAAACTTTTACTGTTAGAGCGTTTCGGGCTGTGCAATGTGATTGCTCAGGGGCTTAATTTAGTGTATATTGGCGGGTCGCATCACAATGTGATGCGACTTGACCCGTTGAAGAAGGCTGGCGCTCGAAAGCTCGCTTTCGGACAAGCCGGCCTTTTAACGGGTCAACTGCGCAGGCGCAGCCTGACCGCTAATATATAGAAACCACCTGCCAAATCATGCGATACGCAGTATCGCCGGAAAGTTCTTTGGTTCTTTCAAGAAAGAACAAGAAAAAAATATATTATGGACAAAATGATAAAGATAACTTTCCCTGACGGGAATGTGAAGGAGTATCCGGCGGGGACGACGGCGCTGGAGATAGCTGCGGGGATCAGTCCACGGCTGGCTGAGAGCGTCTTGGCGGCGTCGGTGAATGGGCAGACCGTCGATCTGGGCCGACCGATAGAGACGGACGCGACGCTGAAACTCTATAAATGGGAGGACGACGAGGGGAAACGTGTTTTCTGGCATACGTCGTCGCACCTGATGGCGGAGGCCCTGGAGGGGCTCTACCCGGGGATCAAATTCGGTATCGGACCGAGCATCGAGAACGGATTCTATTACGATGTTGACTCGCCGACGCCGATCACGGAGGGCGATCTGGCCGCTATCGAGGCGCGGATGACAGAACTTTCGCGTGGCGGCGAGCCGCTGACGCGCCAAGAGGTGAGCAAGGCCGAGGCGCTCAAAACGTTCGCCGATAAGGGCGACCAGTATAAGCTCGAACTGATCGGCGAGTTGGAGGACGGTACGATAACGTTCTATACCAACGGCTGTTTCACCGATCTGTGCCGCGGGCCGCACCTGCCGAACACCGGAATGGTCAGGGCGATCAAGCTCACCGCCGTGGCCGGGGCCTACTGGCGCGGCAGCGAGAAGAACAAGATGCTCACGCGGATCTACGGCATTACCTTCCCGAAGAAATCGATGCTCGACGAGTATCTGCTTATGCTGGAAGAGGCCAAAAAGCGCGACCACCGCAAGCTGGGGCGCGAGCTGGAACTCTTTGCCTTCTCGCAGCGCGTGGGACAGGGGCTGCCGCTGTGGCTGCCCAAAGGGGCCGCTCTGCGCGAGCGGCTGGAAAACTTCCTGCGCAAGGTGCAGAAAGAGCATGGCTACGAACAGGTTATCACTCCGCATATCGGCATGAAAGACCTGTACGTCACATCGGGACACTATGCGAAGTATGGAAAGGATTCGTTCCAGCCGATCCACACGCCGTATGAGGGTGAGGAGTTCCTGCTCAAACCGATGAACTGCCCGCACCACTGCGAGATGTACCGGCTCAAACCTCGCTCGTACCGCGACCTGCCGGTGCGTGAGGCTATCGCCATGGCCAAGGAGATGGAACTCGACCTGGTCGAGATCTCCCCGAAGGCCGAACCCCCGGTATGCCGCATCGTCGACTACCAGAAATTCCTCTACCAG
>JAIRQC010000058.1 GCA_031256675.1 Rikenellaceae bacterium | reverse complement strand
TACTCTGCGGGGTCTTCTTCGTCGAGGGCATATCGGTGATGTTGCAAGTGGGCTGGTTCAAATACACCAAACGACGCTACGGCGAGGGGCGGCGGATATTCCTGATGTCGCCGCTGCACCACCACTACCAGAAACGCGGTTTCCACGAGTCGAAGATCGTGCTGCGCTTCTGGATCATACAGATACTGCTGGCCGCCGTGACCATCATAACCCTCAAAGTGCGATGAAAAAACGGATTGTCATACTCGGCGGAGGCGAGAGCGGCTGGGGCTCGGCAGTGCTGGCGCAGCGCGAGGGCTTCGACGTGTTCCTGTCGGACAGCGGACGGGTGGCCGAACCCTATCGCGGGCGACTCGCGGAGGCGGGGATCGCCTTCGAGGAGGGAGGGCACACTCTCGACAGGATACTGTCGGCGGACGAGGCTATCAAGTCGCCCGGCATTCCGGACAAAGCCCCCGTTGTGCGCGCGTTGAGGGAGCGCGGCGTGGCGGTGATCTCCGAGATAGAGTTCGCGGGGCGGTACCTGCGCGGCGGACGCACCGTCTGCATCACCGGCAGCAACGGCAAAACCACCACCACCACTTTGATATACAACATCATGCGCGAGGCGGGACGTCAAACTGCCCTCGGCGGCAATATCGGACAGAGCTTCGCGTATGCCGTGGCCACGGGGGATTATGACTGGTATGTGTTGGAGATCAGCAGTTTTCAGCTCGACGGCATGTTCGACTTCCGTGCCGACGTAGCCGTGCTGACGAACATCACCCCCGACCATCTCGACCGCTACGACTATGATTTTCAGAACTACATAGACAGCAAGTTCCGCATAGTCCGCAACCAGCGGGCGGAGGACTTCTTCATATACAGCGGCGACGATCCGGTGATAGCCGAAAACCTGCCGCGGCACGAGTTGCCGATGCAACTCGTGCCGTTCAGCGCAGGGCAGGAGCTCTGCATACCGTTCCCGCACATGAAGATACGCGGGCTGCACAACAAGCGCAACGCCCTTGCCGCCTCGATGGCCGCCGCCGCCGCAGGGGTTGACAGGGAGGCGATAGCCCGCGCGCTGGAGAATTTTCAGGGTGTGGAACACCGGCTCGAACCTGTCGCGGAGGTCGGCGGCGTGGAGTGGATCAACGATTCGAAGGCCACCAATGTCGACTCGGTGTGGTACGCCCTGCAAAGCATGACCCGTCCCGTGGTCTGGATCGCCGGCGGCACCGACAAGGGCAACGATTACGGCCCACTGCTCGATCTGGCCCGCGAAAAGGTGCACACCCTCGTCTGCATGGGGACGGACAACGAGAAGCTTGTTGGCGCCTTCACCGGCGTTGTGCCCGAGGTGATAGACACCCATTCGCTGGACGAGGCTGTGGAGGCCTGCCGCCGTGCCGCCCGACCGGGCGACACGGCGCTGCTCTCTCCCGCCTGCGCCAGTTTCGACCTGTTCCGAAATTACGAGGACAGGGGTGAGCAGTTCAAGAAAAAGGTTATGAGCCTATGAAAAAGATGCCGATGATTGCGGCGGCGCTGGCGACGGCTTTCGCAGCGTGCCACAGCCCCCCGGTACGGGAGGAGGGCAACAGGCTGATCCCCAAAGGGAACCTTGCACCGATACTCGACTCGTTCGTGCAGAAATATGGCGCGGAGAACACCGTATTCGAACTGTATATAGACGAGGTCGATAATTGGAACCTAAAAATCCTTCTGTTTGCCGGCAACGAATCGCTCACAATCTCACGGGCTTACTATCAGCAACCTCAGACATATACAGTTGTAAGGGACAGAAAGATAGAGATATTTTCGGGCGTCGAACATTATTTCAACCGCAAGGATCAGATCGACACGGCATACGTGCGTTCTTATGATATATGCGGCCGCTTAAATTGCAAAAGCCATACACCTCAGGGCGTTATGTGGATCGTCACAGATAACTGCTCGGGGATGCAGGTGTGCGAAAAGGACTTCAAGGATAATCTTTACGACGATAACTATCCGTTCAGGTTAATACCGCCGCCGCCTGTCGAAATAGAAAAATACGAGCCGCCGAAAAGGGTTAAAAGATGACGACGGTGTGGATTAGGGGTCGGCGAAAAAGGGATTATTAATTTTCGCGGCGCTACGTCGACCTTTTCGCGACTTTGGTGCGAATCGCCTCTTCGAGGCGAGGATCCGCCGAGGCGCGAAAAAGCGTGAAGAAATTGTCGTGGTGAGCGAGCGTTAAAAATTTTGGCAAACCGAAATTTAGCTCGCTCACAGACAATTTTAGCTTTTGTCGCGCAGGCGCGGCTTTTTGTCACTTTTTGGCCGGTCAAAAAGTGAAAGAAGAAGCCCGCACGTTGGCAAACGTTAAAATGCTACACCCAGTGGGCGGAGGCCCACAAAACGCCACGCGCGTAGCGGAAGAAGAACTTCGGCTTTGCGAAGCAAAGTCGGCAGAGAGCAGCCGCCGGATGCGAGCCGAAAAGAGGCGATCGAAAAACGCCCACGAGCGGGCCGAACGCCCTCCGCCGACCGCGGGCCGAAAAGAGATGACCGGAAACCGACACGCCACGCGGATGGCTGCTCCGATCGCCTCAGGCTCGCGAACATCCGCCGCCGGCCACGAGCCGAAACGGGAACAGAGACCGAACAGAAATAGAAACAGAGAGCAAAACAGAAACAGAACCAGGAACAGAGGCCAAAACAAGAGCAGAAAAAGAGACAGGAACAGAAGCCTGCGACAAATTACGAACGACCAATACGAATTACGAAATGGCAGAACAGCAACATACCGAACAAAAGAGCTTCTCCGAACGGTTTTTCGGGGGCGACAGGGTACTGTGGATTATCATTGCCATTCTGGCGGTGACATCGCTGCTGGTGGTCTACTCGTCGACGGCGTCGATGGCCTGGCGCAAGATGGGGGGCGATACGTCGCACTACTTTTTCAACCAGTTGAGCTACATGCTGCTGGGCTTCGGGGTGATGTATGTGGTGCATCGGGTCAACTATCAGGTGTACATGCGGCTGGCATGGGTGCTGTTCCTCTTTGCGCTGCTGTTCATGTGCATGACCTTCTTTTTCGGGGCGAAACTCAACGACGCGCAACGGTGGATCAGGATACCGGGTGTGGGACTGACATTCCAGCCGTCGGATTTTCTGCGCGTTACGCTGGTGATGGTGCTGGCGCAACAGCTGGCCGTCAGACAGGGCGTCATCGACAAAATACCCATATTGCCGCGCCTCTTCGTGACTGGCGCTGGCGCAGGCCGCAGCAGGACGCGCCGCAGACAACAGACCAACAGCGAGATATTCATGCAGACGACGCTTCCGCTGCTGCTGCCGGTGGTGCTGGCGTGCGGGACGATTTTCTTCTCGAACTTTTCCACGTCGGCCATCGCGTTCATTACATGCTTCATAATGCTTTTTATAGGTCGCGTGAGGATGGGCGAACTGTGGCGGCTGCTGTTGACGGCGGCGTTGGCCGTGGCGCTGGCCGTGGCGGTGATGAACGCCTTCAATATAGGCCGCTCCGCCACGTGGACCAACCGCATAACGAGTTTCGTCAGCATTGGCGAAAGCAGGATCGACCCGGGAGAGGACTACCAGAAGGAACAGGCCAGGATCGCCATCGCTTCGGGCGGGCTCATCGGCAAAGGGCCGGGGCGGAGTACCCAGCGGGCCAACCTGCCACACTCATACTCCGATTTTGCCTACGCATTTATCGTCGAGGAGTACGGCATTGTGGGGGCTACGTTTGTGCTGGCGCTCTACCTGTGGATATTTTTCCGCTCAATGGTCATCTTCCGACGGTGCGGCACGGCCTTCCCGTCGCTGCTGGTGCTGGGGCTGGGGCTGATGATCGTTTTGCAGGCCATTGTGAACATGCTGGTGTCGGTGGGGCTGACGCCGGTCACGGGCCAGACGCTGCCGCTGGTCAGCCTCGGCGGTTCGTCGGTGATATTCACGGCTATGGCGTTGGGAATGATGCTGGGCGTGAGCCGGCAGATGAACGAACAGACGATAGACAAACCGAAAGAAGAATCATTACTTGAACGATGACACAACTTAGGGTAATTTTGAGCGGAGGCGGCACAGGAGGTCACATCTATCCCGCGGTGGCCGTGGCCGAGGCGTTGAAACGACGGCTGGGCAACGACGTGCGGATACTTTTCGTCGGAGCAAAGGGCAAGATGGAGATGGAGAAGATACCGGCGTTGGGCTATGAGATAGTCGGGCTTCCGGTGGCAGGGTTGCGACGGCGGCTGTCGCTGCGCAACCTGCTGCTGCCGTTCATGGTGATCGGCAGCGTGTTGCGCGCCGCGCGGGTCATAAAACGCTTCCGTGCCGACGTTGTGGCGGGCTTCGGGGGTTACGCCAGCGCGCCGGCGCTGTGGGCGGCGCAAATGCTGGGCGTGCCGACCCTCATTCAGGAGCAGAACTCCTACGCAGGGATCGCCAACAAGATCCTCGGGCGGCGGGCGCGGCGGGTGTGCGTCGCTTACGAGGGTATGGAACGGTTCTTCCCCGCCGCGAAGATCGTTATGACGGGCAATCCGTTGCGTGGCGGCTTCGGGCGCGAGGTCGACCGCGGCGATGCGCTGCGCTACTTCGGGTTGAGCGACAAGCTGCCGACGCTCCTGATCGTTGGGGGCAGCCTGGGCGCCCGCACATTCAACAACATGATGAAGCGTTGGACAGACGTGGTCACCTCCGAAGGGCGGATGCAGGTAATATGGCAGACCGGGCGCATCTACCGCGACGAGATCGAGGGTTACATGGCCTCGCGCAGCAGCGTCGGGATATGGCACGGGGCGTTCATCGACCGGATGGACTATGCCTATGCCGCAGCCGACCTGGTAGTTTCGCGTTCGGGGGCCGGAACGGCGTCGGAGCTGGCGCTGGCGGGCAAACCGGTTATCTTCGTCCCCTCGCCCAACGTAGCCGAGGATCACCAGAGGCGCAACGCTATGGCCCTCGTCGAGCGCGGCGCGGCGTTGATGGTGGACGACGGCGAGGCTGTCGAGAAGGTCATGCCGCTGGCTATGGAGGCGATAGGCAACGCGGCGGCGCTGTCGGCGCTGTCGGCGAATATTCGCGGTATGGCCATACCCGACGCAGCCGAAAGGGTGGTCAGGGAGATAGTAGGGGTGCTGGAATAGCTTTTCGGCCCCGAAAGGGGGCCGGATGGAGTTTCGTCCCGCAGCAGCCCCCGCAGTGACGAAGACAACAGGGCCCTCGCAACGGGTATCGACAAAAAAATTGAGAATGAAGCAGAACATATATTTCCTCGGTATCGGCGGCATAGGGATGAGCGCACTGGCGCGCTACTTTATGCACGAGGGGCGGCATGTGGCGGGTTACGATCGTACGCCGAGCGACCTTACGCGCCGGCTCGAAAGCGAGGGGGCGGAGGTGCACTACGCCGACGACCCGTCGCTCGTCGGCGAGCGGTTTCGCGACCCTGCCTCGACGCTGGTCATATACACCCCCGCCATACCGCCCGACCACCGCGAGTGGGCGTGGCTGCGTGAGAACGGTTTCGAGATCGTCAAACGTTCTCAGGCGCTGGGACATATCGCCGGCGACAGGTTCGTGATGGCGGTGGCCGGAACGCACGGCAAGACCACCACCACCACCCTCGCAGCATGGCTCGACCATCGGGCGGGCAGCCGCGGCAGCGCGTTTCTGGGCGGCATATCGAAGAATTTCGACAGCAACCTCGTGCTCGGCCCCGGCGAACGGCTGGCGGTGGAGGCCGACGAGTTCGACCGCTCGTTCCTGCGCCTGCACCCCGATGTGGCCGTCGTCACCTCCGCCGACGCCGACCACCTCGACATTTACGGCACGCACGAATCCCTCCTGGAGGCTTTCGCGCAGTTCGTCCGGCAGGTTAAGCGGGCGGCGATCGTCAAGCTGGGCGTCGAACTGCCGCTCGACAACCCGACAGCCAGAATATACCGCTATTCATACCACACGCCGTGCGACTTTTATGCCGCCAATATCCGGCTGCGCGAGGGGGGATACTATATGTTCGACATAGTCTGCCCCGATCGCGCCGTAAGGGACTGTACGCTGGGCGTCCCCGGACATATCAATGTTGAGAATGCCGTGGCGGCGACGGCGCTGATGTGGGCGGCGTGGAGATATGGCCAAGCGGGCGGCCCGTTCGACGAAGAGGGGCTGCGGCTGGCCCTGAAAGGGTTCGCGGGGGTCAAGCGGCGGTTCGAATTTTACATGAACACCCCGAAGCTGGTCTACATGGACGATTACGCCCACCACCCGCGCGAGCTGGAGGCGGCCATTACCTCGGTTCGCGACATGTTCCCCGCGCGGCGGCTGACGGTCGTTTTCCAGCCCCACCTCTATACCCGTACGAGGGACTTCTACCCCGATTTCGCCCGCGCCCTCTCGCTGGCCGACGAGGCGATACTGCTGCCCGTATACCCCGCCCGCGAGGAGCCTATCGAGGGCGTAACGACGGAGATGATCGCCGGGCTGATGAGCATACCCTGCCGTATCGTCCCAAAGGAACGGCTGGTCGAAACCCTCGCCGCAACGGAACTCGACGTGGCGATAACCTTCGGGGCGGGGGACATTGACAACTATTGCGAGGCCATTGCCGACAAATTGAGGGCGAGACAATGAAAAAGCTCCTTCTGACAGTTGCGTCCGTTGTGGCGTGGGTGGCTATCGGGGCCTACCTCGTCGCCGCCGTGCGCATGTGCAACCGCGAAAAGGAGGGCATGAAGCTCGCCAACATACGTGTCGTGATTGAGGACAGCGCGCGGATGAAGATAGTCACGCCGGCAATGGTGCGCGGCTGGCTGGCCGGGGCGGTGAGGCCGGGGATGGATATGGGGCGGATCAACACCTCCGAGTTGCGGCAAACGGTACTGGAACACCTGTTCGTGAGCAGCGCGCGGGTCTACACCAACCTGCGCGGCGAACTGGTCGTGAAGTTGACCCAGCGGCGGCCCATAGCGCGGGTGAGCCTCGACAACGGCTACAATTTCTACATCACCGACGACTATTTCGTCCTTCCGCCCCAAAGTCACGAGACGGTCTACGTGCCGGTGATAACGGGCGTTTTCACTCCGCCGTTCGCCCGCGACTTCGTCGGCGAAATGGCCCCGCTCGTCCAAAAAGAAAAAAAGTTGCCCGAAAATTATATATTTACCTCCAAGCTGATTAATTTTGTAAAATTCATTGAGGGCGACGACTTCTGGCGCTCCGAAATCGTGCAGATCTGCGTCGTCGGCAGTGGCCGCGAGCCTCAAATAGAGATAGTTCCGCGTTCGGGCCGACATGTCGTAGCGGTGGGCGCGCCGGATGATGTGGAAAAAAAGATGGACAAGCTGCTCGCCTTCTATCGCCGCGCCCTGCGTTACGAGGGCTGGGAAAGTTACGGGAGGATAGACATAAGGTTCGAAGGGCAGGTTGTGTGTACAAAAAATGGATTATGAAAGGAAATGAATTGTTTGTGGCGTTGGACCTGGGCAGCAGCTCGGTGACGCTGATGGCGGCCTCGAAAGACAGCGAGGGCAAGCTCCATATCGAGGGGTTCGTCAGTTGTCCGTCCGAAGGGGTCATAAGCGGGGAAATACACAATATCGACTTGGTTTCCAAGTCGATAACTGCCGCCGTCGACGAGCTTGCCCGTCAGACGGGCGTCAAAATATCCGAGGTCTACACCGGTATATCGGGGCGGCATATCCGCAGCGCGCGCGACACATATTACGTCTACGTGGGCAACGGCGAGATCATTCAGGAGGACGTTCGTCGCCTGACGGACAGCATGCGCAACGTTCCGGCCCCCGAAGGGATGAGGATCATGCACATGTCGGCGCAGGGCTACATGGTCAACGACCGTCCCGAGGTGGTTAACCCCGTAGGCGAGTTCGGCAACAAGCTCGAAGGGACGTTCAACTTCGTGCTGGCCGAGAGCGAATATGTCGACCGCATGGCCAAAGCAATGGAGAGGGTAGGGCTGCGCCAGAAGGGCCTCTTCGTCAACGCCCTGGCCGCAGCCGCAGCCGTGCTGCTGCCCGAAGAGAGGGAACAGGGGGCGGCGGTGGTGGAGCTCGGGGCCGAGACCACCGACGTGTGCATATGGCTTGGCGGCACGGTGCGCTACGTCGGGGTGATACCGATGGGGAGCGACGCTATCAACAAGGACATCCGCTCCTACGGCATCCTCGAACGCTATGTAGAGAAGTTGAAGGTCACCTACGGCAGCGCCACCCCCGAGAGCGAGAGCAGCGAAAAGAAGATCAAGGTGCAGGGGCGCACGCAGCACGACGCAAAGGAGGTGCCGTTCCAGACCCTCGCCTCGATCATCGAGGCCCGCATGAAGGACATTGCCGACTACGTCATGGAGGAGATCCGCGGCTCGGGCTACGAGAACAGGCTCGGCATGGGGCTGGTGGTCACCGGCGGCGGCGCGGGGCTGAAAAACATAGATCAGTTTTTTCACAACTACACAGGGCTGGAGGTTCGCGTGGCCTCGCCCGACGCGACGGTCGACGAGGAGTCGAAGGAGACGGCGGCCGATTACAGCCTCGCAACGGTAGTCGGGCTGCTGGTTGAGGCGACGACGCCTTCGGCGGGCCCCGCCCCGTTCAGGCTCGTCGAACGGCCGCGGCCCGCGGTGGGCGGGACGGGCGGCGTGACTGCCGGCGGGGCCCGCCATGTTGAGCCTCCCGCACGGGCAGGGGGCGTTGTCCAGCCCGACCCGGTCGATCCGGCGGGCGACGATGACGACGATTCGGAGGGTGGTCGCCGCAAGCGTCCCTCCGGCCTCAAACGCTGGTTCGGCAAGTTCTTCGACGAGGTTATAGAAGACGAAATATAAATGGTTCACCGTCATTGCGGGCTTGTAACGGGTGAAGCGATCGGGAACACGGTTGCTTCGGGCCGAAACCATCGCAATGACGCGACAAATTAATATCTGAATCCGCGAAACATACGTTTATATGGGCGAAGAGTTGATAAATTTCAATCTGGAGCGTGTTTCGCCGTCAATCATCATGGTTGCGGGGGTGGGCGGAGGCGGCAGCAACGCCGTCAACCACATGTTCGAACTGGGGATTGCCGACGTTACGTTCATGGTGTGCAACACCGACCGTCAGGCGCTCTCCCGCAGCCCCGTGCCTATCAAGGTGAAGCTGGGCGAGAACCTTACCGGAGGGCTCGGGGCGGGCAACAACCCCGAACGGGGCCGCGACGCCGCAATGGAGAGCCTCGACGAAATCGTCGAGGTCTTCAAGCGCGAGGGCACCAGGATGGTCTTCGTCACGGCCGGTATGGGCGGCGGCACGGGCACCGGCGCGGCTCCGGTCATCGCCAGGGCGGCCAAAGAGCTGGGTATACTCACCGTGGGCATCGTCACCCTGCCGTTCCGCTCGGAGGGCAAACACCGCACCGAGCAGGCCCGCGCAGGTATGGAGGAGATCCGCCAGAATGTCGACTCGCTGCTGGTGATCAACAACGAAAGCATACAGGAGATCTACGGTCAGCTGCCTCTGACCGAGGCCTTCGGCAAGGCGGACGACATACTCGCCTCGGCGGCCAAAGGCATCGCGGAGATCATCACCGGCAACGGCATCATCAATGTCGACTTTGCCGACGTGCGCACCGTGATGACCGGCAGCGGCGTGGCACTGATGGGAGCGGGACGGGCCAGCGGCGATGGCCGCGCCATGCGGGCAGCCGAGCTGGCGCTCAACTCACCGCTGCTGAACCACAACTACATAGACGGCGCGACCAACATCCTGCTCAACATCACATCCGGCGAGGAGGAGATACTGCTCGACGAGGCCAACCAGATCATAGAGTATATTCAGGAGCGGGCCGGCAACGGCGCGAACATCATCTGGGGCCACGGGCGCAACATGGCCCTCGGGCAGGACGTCGAGGCCACCCTCATCGCCACCGGCTTCGCCACTCCGCCCCCCGAAACAGGCAAGCGTCCGAACCTGGGGGTTACGCCCGGCGCCCACGGCGTATCGGGGGCGCCTGGCGTTCCCGGAGGTTTGGGCGGCGTTCACCCTGCGGGCCGTCCGGCCACACCGTTCACCCCGGGAGCGGCCAGGAAGCCCGAAGCCGTCGTCCCGCCCCGTCCAATGCCGACCATAGGGCAGCCCGTGCAGCGTCAGGGCAGCAGGATCATAACGTTGGGCGAGGACAAGCGTTTCGACAAGCTGGAACAGATCGTCGCCACTCCGGCGTACATCCGGCGCAAGGTGCACCTGACCACCGAAGAGGCGCGCTCCGGCCCCGCCGTGGTACGTCGCGACGACAACCACGGCGACGAAGCCTCACGCCTGCCGTCGCTGTTCGATTAAGAGGGTGGGGGAAGAACGCCGTCATTGCAGGGGCTCGCGTCATAGCGAGGGCTTTTTGTATGTGTACCCCCGTCATAGCAAGCGGCTCTTTGGCTGTGAGCCTCGTTTGCACGCCCCTGTCATAGCGAAAGGCTCCCCATCTGTGTGCCCCCGTCTGCGTGTCCCCATCATTGTGAGCGGCTTCCCGTTTGTGTGTCATTCCCGTTATTGCAGGGCTTTTTATCTGCGTGCCGTTACCGTTATTGTAAACGGGGCGAAACAAAATGAACTTGACACAGATAAAGCTCTCTGCCTCGCCCAAATGCTTGCAAAAATCATAAAAATAACTCTCTTTGTTTGGTGGCCTGCCTCTGACAGTCTCCAATTCTGCGACAAAATTGCCTCGAAAAGAGTTATTCGTAAAGAACGCAACGATACGGTCCGATGCGAGATCGACCACTATGTGTCCGTTTTTTGTTCCTGTTTGTTTTCCTGTTGTCGAAACGTCCATATCTCTGCACTCGGAAGCAAGGAGCACGAGCGGGTACTTCGGTTCGGGCAACAGCGGGGACGTCCATCCGGCGGAGGGTTTGATGCGGGATGCAACCACACCGGAATGTTAACCATCTCCGTAATAGTACGGTTCGGTAGCACATCTCATGGCAGCCAACATGGAACAATTACTCCCGCTTCTCTCCCAACCGTCTCGTAACCAGATACACGAACAAAAAACCACGGGGGCAGATCACTGTACCACAAGAACAAACATCCCAAACCGCCTTACAACCACATGAACAAACCAAAATCCACACACTATTCCCCAGAGTGCTATCAATCAACATCCCGAACCAGCACAATACAGAAACCTTATTTATAAAAAAACAGCGCGAATAGCAAAAAAGAAAACGCCCCCCGTGCGTAGCGAAAAAAATCACAACTCATGCGACAGGGGCGCGGGGATGGCTTGGCTCATGTCGCAGTCGCGCCAATGGTCGGCTATGTAGTCGAGAGTTTTGAGCAGGGCGGGGACGTCGTCGAGGGTAACGAGCTGACGGCGTGTGGATTTGAAGTCGGGCAGACCTTTGAAATAGTTGGTCATGTGGCGACGCATTTCGAGTACGCCGACCCTGTCGCCCTTGACCGCGACCGAGCGTAACAGATGCTCGCGGGCTATGGCGACCCGCTCGACGACGGAGGGCTGGGGCAACAACTCGCCGGTGTCAAGGAAGTGACGTATCTCGCGGAATATCCACGGACGGCCATAGGTGGCTCGACCGATCATCACCCCGTCCACGCCCCAGCGGTCGAAAGCCTCGGCGGCCACAACCGCAGAGTCGACGTCGCCGTTGCCGATAATGGGGATCGTGATCGACGGGTTGTTCCTGACCGCTCCGATGAGCGTCCAGTCGGCCTGCCCGCGATACATTTGCGCGCGGGTGCGTCCGTGAATGGTGAGGGCGTCGACGCCCGCATCCTGCAACCGCAAGGCTATCTCCTCAATGTTTTTGCTCTCCTCGTCCCAGCCCAGACGGGTCTTGACGGTGACCGGAACCCGCACTGCGCGAACAATCTGACGGGTCATCTCCACCATCAGCGGCACGTCGCGCATCATGCCGCTGCCGGCCCCGCGCGCGGCGATCTTCTTCATCGGGCAGCCGAAATTGATGTCGATCACATCTGGTGCGACGCTCTCGGCTATGCGGGCCGCCTCGACCATCGGCCCTATCAGATGGCCGTAAATCTGAATCCCCACCGGACGCTCGTTCTCGTCGATGCGCAACTTGGCCAGCGAGCTCGCCGCGTCGCGGATGAGGCCGTCCGACGAGACGAACTCGGTGTAGACCATGTCGGCCCCCTCCCGCCGGCACATGTGGCGGAACGAGGGGTCGGTGACGTCCTCCATTGGGGCGAGGAACAGAGGCTTTTCGCCCAGATCGAGGCCCGCTATCTTCATTTGCTGTCGGTTTTGCCGCAAAAATACGTATATTTGCCCGATAAACCGCAGAAAAATGAATATTGAAAGTTTTGTGACGGATATTGTCGCCGACAGCGTCCGCGCGCTGTTCGGCGAGCCGGAGGCGGGGGCGGTGCAGGTGCAGAAGACCCGCAAGGAGTTCGAGGGCGACTATACGCTGGTGGTTTTTCCTCTGCTGCGGCTCACGCGCAGGGGGCCCGAACAGAGCGCGGAAGCCATAGGCAGCTACCTCAAAACCAACGTTCCGGAGGTGGCCGGATATAATGTTATCAAGGGCTTCCTCAACATATCTTTAAGCGCGGCCTTCTGGACGGATAGGTTCATGGATATCGGTGACGATCACGGACGCCTGAAGCCGACCGGCAAAACCGTAATGGTCGAATACTCGTCGCCCAACACCAACAAGCCGCTCCACTTGGGCCATATCCGCAACAACCTGCTGGGCTACTCGGTGGCGCGGATCCTCGAAGCGGCGGGCCATCGCGTGATAAAGGCCAACCTGGTCAACGACCGCGGCATCCACATCTGCAAGAGCATGATAGCGTGGCAGAAGTACGGCCGCGGCGAGACCCCCGAAAGCAGCGGCATGAAGGGCGACCACCTCGTGGGCAAATATTACGTCGAGTTCGACCGGCATTACAAGGCCGAGGTGGCAGAGTTGACGGCCCGCGGCGTACCGGAGGAGGAGGCCGCGCGCACCGCCCCGATAATGGCCGAGGCGCAAGAGATGCTGCGGCTGTGGGAGGCGCACGACGAGGCGGTCTACTCGCTGTGGGAGCGGATGAACGGCTGGGTCTACGATGGTTTTGACGTGACCTACAAGGCGCTGGGGGTCGAGTTCGACAAGGTTTACTACGAGTCGCAGACCTCTCTGTTGGGCAAGTC
>JAIRQC010000126.1 GCA_031256675.1 Rikenellaceae bacterium | reverse complement strand
ACGGAGTCGAACACGAACAGGTCGATCTTGCTGACCTTGAGCCCGAATTCGTCCACGTTGCGGGGGTTATGGGTGTATTCGAACAAAATATCCACACCACAAACCGACAAATCGTCCTTTGTGCATCCATCCAGCATTAAAGCCAAGGCGGCGGACAGCAGAATTTTTTTGATGGTTTTCATTGTTTTCATCCGATTCATGGCAGGTTGCGCTGCGGTGTTGAAAATTTATTATAGCGTGCAGGGTAATCTCCTTGCTAATGGCCTTTCGGTATTCTTTGACTGGTTTGACATTGATTTTAATATAATTCGAGCGGGGCAGCTCCCCGCCCGAATTATATTTACATACTTAACAGAACTGATTAGAGTTCGTATTGGCCTTCGACGTAATCCCAACCTTGTATAATGATCGTTACGTCCACATAGGTTTCCTGAGTCAGCGGAGTGACGGGCGGGTTGCTGCCATCCTCTGTGCTCGTACCGATGCCGTTGAACTTGTTGATCATGGCAGTGTAGGCGCCGTTGCGGATCACGCCGTATTTCAGGCTGTTGTCAGCGACCTTGCCGCGTCCGAAGAATACCTGATAGTAGCAGGTGCCTTGGTTGTACTCTTCGAGTACCTGAGCCCTAAGTGCTATACCTGCAGCATCAGCAGCTTGAAAAGCAGTCCAAAGGGCGCTACTGCCTGGGTTATCATATTTTTCACCTGGATACAGCAAACTGAATCCTGCACGATAAGCCTCAGTTACGTTAGTGAAAAGGGATCCTGCCGGAAGGCCGGGGCCTCCTTTCAGTGTTTTGTAAAGAGTAGTGGCGGTGGTAATGTCCGAAGTTCCCGTAACAGGAGAAAACGCATCGTTGACCATGTCATAACCACAACTTGTAACATATTTACCTGCCTTGGGAAGATACGTAGCCCTGACAACAGCCAAAGTCGTGTTGCCCCAGCGCGGAGTAAGGTTCACATTTTCCGTAACATAATAGAACGGTCCCGGAACGGGGTTAGTCAAAGGAAGAGTACCGCCGGGCAGAGTAGTGAGATAATCGTAAGATTTGGTGGCATCGGTCGCATCGCAACTCTGTGAGAAGAAATATTGAGCCAATGCAGAATATTGCTGAGTAATGGTTCCGGGGATGAGAGCAGAAGTAGCTGCATCATACGGTACCAATACACTTTTCGGGTCGTCAATTGCGGGATCATATGCGGGAGTTTCTGTACCCGCACGCCTTTGCATCAACAGATAGCCGCTTCTTCTGACGTTCCGAACGGTATACGCAAGATTTCTGAGCTCTGCTGCAGTGCCAGCTCCATCCACTGCAACGATCTGCCCACCACTTACGACGGTAGCCGTATTGTGAAGCACTTGCACCTTGGCGAGCATTCTCTTGACTTTGATATTAAAAGAGTTTTTACCGCTCGGGTGGGTGCTTTGGTTGCTCGGATTAGCAGTTTCGGCTTCGTTCGCAGAAACCGAGGGCTCGAGAATGAATGTGCTCGCCTCATCAATAGCATTGCTAAGCGGCATGTTGCTAGGATGATACGACGACAAAACAGACAAGTCGTTGGAGGCAGGGATGAGATCGATCTCCGATGTGGTAGCCATAAACTCGCTCAGGGTCGTAAGATTCTCAGTGATAGAGGTCAATTTGGTCTGTGCCGAAGTTGGGGCATTGCAGATGATGAAGATCTTCTTGGTTCCTGATGTTACAAGAACGGGCTGAGGATCAACGACAGCCTGAGCGCCGGTCAGAGAGATTTTTTTCTCACAAACGAAACTTCCGGTATTCTTGAAAATCAGAATGTCGACGCGAGAAAGAGCAGGGACAGCAACCTCGCCGTTGTCGGGGCTAAGGGCTGCCCTTGACGCCCCTGTTACGAAAAATTTGAAGCTGGCGTAAGTTGGAATGCCCTCTTTAGCTTTATTGGCATCGGGGTTCGCGTCGTCTACCGCCTGCTCTCCGCAGGAGCTCAGAACTGCTGCAGCTGCAAAAGCCGCAATGAAGAATTTGTTCAGTTTCATGGTTTTGGTTTTATAAGTTGGTTTTGGTTTGTCTTATTTTTTTATTGCTTCGTGTTTCGTTACTTTGTCCGGCAGCGTCGCCCTGCTGTGGTCGCTGCGCCACCGTGCCGCTTTGGCGCGCCGTCCGGAACTTCGCACCCTGCGCTAAGGCGGACGCTCGTCGTCGCAGTTCGCAGCATCGGCAGGCGTCTTAGCCCGCATCGTCCTCTCCGCTCCGGCAACAACAATTCTTCGTGTCCCGACCAGTCGTGGAGTAAAGAATTTAATCGGCGCGGCAAAGTTATTGATAAATTTCAACATAATTATCCAATAAAGGTCAAAATATATTAAAAATCGGTCGGAATTTGTGGTAAAATACTCTTTTTTATCTTCCGGCTCCTTATCTCCCTAGTAGTTTGAGACAAATTGTTCTTGCAAAACGTGCTCAGGTAGGAGACCGACGCAAAATGGTATTCCTCCGAAATCTGCGTGAGCGTCTTCTCCGAATAACGCAGATCATAATATATGTTCCGCGCCCGCTGCTCGTTCATCCACTTCAACGCCGGCATACCAAATACATCCTTGAACTTCTGCTTGAACGTCGACACACTGCAATTATACAAATCCGCAAAATCCGACACCCCCTTGACCTTGCGATAGTTTGTCCACACAAAATTCGAAAACGACATGTCGTTGCTAACCAGCGGCTGGAAAAAACCGGCCAGCTCATCCTTAGTGTAGAACGTCCGCAAAATAAAGAGCAACTCCCTCGCCTTTAAGTCCATAAACTCCTTGCAATAGACCTCGTCCTCGATAACCGGCGCCAAACTGTTAATATACTGCACTATACGCTGGTTGAAGTCGAGCGGGATAACCTCCAGCCTCTGTTTCGGGCGGTGCTTGTCCATCACTCCGCTCAGCGACTCCATCGAATTATATCCGCACAGGTGAGACAAACTGTCTGTCCTCACCAGCACAATCCCACAATCCCGCTGCGCCCTGAGCGTCATCCGCCCAACTCCGAGCGGCATCACGATCATCTGTCTGTCGCCAAGCGTCTGCTCGTCGGCCTTCTCGTAGGTCACCGACATCCGACCCTTAACCAGTAACAATATCCCCGCCTTGGCCATGTCACGCACCAGCACGTCGCCCTTCATCAAACGCAAATACTCGACGTCCGACTTGTCCGCAGCCAAATAGCTCCGGCATCCTTTATGCGATAAAAAACGAGGGTGTTCCATACTTCTTGTTCCCGTTGTTGTTGCAGGTCATTAATTGCTCGTTTCGCCTGTCTGTGTGTTATCTGTTGTTGCCTGCCTGTCGCCTGTCTGTTATTGCACCGGTCTTTGGTCAGTTCTTAGCGTTGCAGTTCGTTGTTATTGCCTGTCTCCGTGTCAATGTTAGCTGTCGTTAATGTTACCGTTACCGATCTTATATTTATCGTAGCTGATCTTGGCGTCGTCGCTACTTGTCGTTAGTGTCGTTCCCTGTCTTAGTGTCGTCGTTACCGGTCGCTGCTTGTGCTATCTGTCGTTAATGTTACCTTTATGCCGGTAGACGCTTGTCGTTGCTGTTTGTCTTCGTGTTGTTGCCTGTTGATTGAGTTGTTGCCCCTGCTGCTGTACCAGCCGCGGCGACCTGTTCGTTATGTTGAAACTCCGACAGGTTAAAACCTTAAATCCGGAAAAGAACCTCGATTCGCATTATATATGTCCAAAAACGTTACTTAATTTTCGAATTTGGATGCAATCGACAACTTTTTTAGTTATCTCATCCATTACTCAATATTGTGAATAATCGCCAAACTACTCAAATTAACAATATTGACATTTTGCATCTAAATTAATAATGCAGCAAATCAATATCAGGAAACAGAACTGCGGCCATTTTTTCGTCAATATTTTAAGGAACTCAAAAATTACTTCATTTAAACCGTGTATCTAATTGATTAATTGAATAGCATTTTCTGGCACAAAGGAAAAAACTTTTTTTTTTATTTCCAAATATCCTAACGTTTTTTTGATTTCAGGCAAAAAACCACAAAAACGGTCAATATGCCCCATAGATAGCTGTAGAGGCGATTTGTCTTTTGCCCAAATCATTGTATAAAATATATTCTACTATTGTAATATATTTATTTTTAATTGATTACGATTAAAATGCTTTTTTTGAGAAAAAAGTGAAAAAAAGTGAAAAAAGTTGCCTATTCGGACAAAAATATGTTTGATTCGGGCAAAAAATAGTCCGAGTTGTTTTATGCGAGTCGGATTTCTGGAGACAAAAAAAGCTCGCATAATTTAGCAGTTTGAATCGTGGCACAGTAAACAACTGCGTGAGCGTATGGCCAAGATTTGCGAAACGGATAGATAGTCCGTTTGAAAACGGCGAGATAGAACTCGACAAGAGTTATTTCGGCGCACGTCGGGTATGTGGAATTTGCGGACGGGGAGCACGTGGTAAAACATCCGTTTTCGGTATGCTCAAACGCGGAGATAAAGTATAAAACATTGCAATATCAGTGAGTTGTTGCCCATTATTCAAGGTCGTGCCGACACGGGTTATATGGTTTACACTGATGGTTTTAAGACCTATGATGGCTTGGTAAATTATGGATATAAACGACATTAAAGAGTTTTGCGCAGCAATAATGAATCTGCTGCAGGAAACAGACACATTAACGGCGCCTGAAAAAACGGATTTGCAGCCCGTCATTCGGAAATATTCCACGAAAAGCCTATCTTTGTGGTCGGTATGAACATATTAGTCGAGTTTCTTTCATGATACTTTTGATTATTTAGGACTGCACTGTGTATTAGAATCTTGTACAACTTGCTGCCCATTTGCAAATCTGACAATTTCACACAACCACGACCCATTCACAAACCCGACAATTCGGCACAACTGCTGCCTCCTTCCCCCACAAAAACACCCGCCAGCCTTCACCAAAAAACAGGACAACTTGCCACCACAAAAAAACCACAAAAAAATCGCCGTCGACCGTCAAGACAAAACATCGAACATCCCGACGCCAGACCCTGCCTCAAACCCAAAGCCCCAGCCCCAAAAACAGCCCAACCTTTTTATTCCAAAAAAATAATAAACTCTCAAAGAGTTTTGCGTATCTTTGCAATTTCTCAGAAACGATATATGATATACGACGAGTTGGACGACAGAATACTGATCCTCGACGGGGGGCTGGGGACAATGGTACAGCGCAGCGGACCGACCGAGAGGGATTTTCGCGGGGAGCTGTTCGCAGACCACCCAATCCCGCTCAGGGGTTGCAACGACATCCTCGTGCTTACCTCCCCGCAGATTATCAGCAACATACACGAGGCTTACCTTGCTGCCGGGGCCGATATAATCTCCACCGACACCTTCAATGCCAACGCCGTCTCGCTGGCCGATTACGGGCTCGAAAACTACGCCCGCCGGATCAACTTTGCGGCCACGAAACTGGCGCGCACGGCGGCGGACAGCTTCTCGACCAAAGAAAAACCGCGCTTCGTGGCCGGGTCGCTGGGCCCCACGAGCCGTACCGCGTCGATGTCGGCCGACGTGGACAATCCCGCCGCGCGCGAGGTGACGTTCGACGAACTGGTGGCGGCCTACACCCCGCAGATCGAGGGGATGGTCGAGGGCGGCGCCGACCTGTTCATTGTTGAAACAGTGTTCGATACGCTCAACGCCAAGGCGGCCCTGCTTGCCATCGGACGTTCGGGCTGCGGCCTGCCTGTGATCGTTTCGGGCACGCTTTCCGACAGCTCGGGGCGCACGCTGTCGGGCCAGACCGTCGAGGCGTTCTATTACTCTGTGGCCCACGCCAACCTGCTGGCCGTGGGACTCAACTGCGGTTTCGGGGCGCGGCAACTCTACCCCTATCTTTCGCGACTAGCCGACGTGGCGCGCTGCCGCGTGTCGTGCCATCCCAACGCCGGACTGCCCAACATATCGGGCGAATACGACGAGTCGCCTGCGATGATGGCCGCCGACGTTGAGAACTACCTGCGCGACGGGCTGGTGAATATCATCGGGGGGTGCTGCGGCACAACGCCGGAACACATAGCGGCGGTGGCGGCCATATCATGCCGCTACAAACCCCGCAAAAGGCCGACCGAAGATCACATTACGACGCTTTGCGGGCTGGAGCCGCTCAGGATTGCGCCGGAGAGCAATTTCGTCAATGTCGGCGAGCGGAGCAACGTGGCGGGATCGGCGCGATTTGCGAAGATGATCCGCGAGGGGCGTTACGAAGAGGCGGTAGCCGTGGCGCGCGAGCAGGTCGAGGCCGGGGCGCAGATCGTCGACGTGTGCATGGACGACGGGCTGATAGATGGCGCGCAGGCCATGTCCCGCTTCCTGAACCTTGCGATGGCTGAGCCTGAGGTGGCGCGTGCGCCGATGATGATCGACTCGTCGAAGTGGGAGGTTATCGAGGCGGGGCTGAAATGCGTTCAGGGCAAGAGCATTGTGAACTCCATTTCGTTGAAGGAGGGCGAGGAGGAGTTCCTGCGGCGGGCGCGGCTGTTGCGCGATTACGGCGCGGCGGCGGTCGTGATGCTCTTCGACGAGCGGGGCCAGGCCGACGCCTACGATCGCAAGATCGAGGTGGCCTCCCGCGCCTACGGTCTGTTGACGAATGCCGGCTTCCCTCCGGAGGATATAATCTTCGACCCCAACGTGCTGGCCATCGCCACAGGCATCGCCGAACACGACCGTTATGCCGTCAATTTCATTGAGGCGATAAGATATATAAAGAAAAACCTGCCCCACGCCAAAGTCAGCGGCGGGGTTAGCAACCTTTCGTTCGCTTTCCGCGGCAACAACGCCGTGCGCGAGGCTATGCACTCGGCGTTTCTCTACCACGCCATCGCCGCAGGAATGGACATGGGCATCGTCAATCCCGCCCTGTTGCAGGTGTACACCGACGTCGAGCCGCAACTGCTCGCGCTGGCCGAGGACGCGGTGCTTGCCCGACGCGAGGATGCCGCCGAGAGGCTGTCGGCATTTGCGGCCAGCGTGCAGAACACGCAGGCCGCACCCACGACGGAAGAGGCGCGCAGGGGCACGCTGCCCGAGCGGATCGACCATGCCATGCTGCGCGGCGTGGCCGACCATATCGGCGAGGACGCTTTGGAGGCATATAACGTGTTGGGATCGGCCATCAAGGTGATAGACACGCTGTTGATGCCGGCCATGACCAGGGTCGGCGAGCTGTTCGGCGAAGGCAAGATGTTCCTGCCGCAGGTGGTCAAGAGCGCGCGGGTCATGCGGCGTGCGGTCGACGCGCTGACCCCTTACATGGGCGCATCCGAAAACGCTTCGGATGGGGCCCCGCAGGTGCTGATGGCCACGGTCAAGGGCGACGTGCACGACATCGGCAAGAACATCGTGTCGGTGGTGATGGCCTGCAACGGCTATCGGGTCGTCGATCTGGGGGTGATGACCCCGAGCGAGAAGATCGTCGAGCGCGCCGCGCAGGGCGACATCTTCGCCGTGGGGCTCAGCGGACTGATAACCCCGTCGCTCGAGGAGATGATCCGCACGGTCAGGGAGTTGGAGCGCGCCGGGCTCGACGTGCCGGTGATCATCGGCGGGGCGACCACCTCCAGGATACACACCGCCGTGAAGATCGCCCCTCACTACCGCGGCGTGGTGGTCCACTCGCGCGACGCATCGGAGAATGTGGCTATTCTGGCCTCGCTCGCCTCGCCCGGGCGCGAAAGTTACATCAAGAAGGTGCGCCGCGAGCAGCAGGAGGTACGCAAGGCCTGGGAACAGCGCGACGGACAGCGCAGGCTCCTCACACTGACCGAGGCGCGGGCCAACGGCTACCGCAAACAGCCGTCGGAGGTTGTCCGTCCGCTTCGTCAGGGGCTGTTCTTCTTCCACGATTATCCTGTGGAGGTGGCGGCCGGCTTCATCGACTGGAACTTTTTCTTTCCGGCATGGGAGATGAAGGGGCGCTATCTCGACGTTTTGCAGAACGACGAAGCCCGAAAACTGTTCGACGACGCGCAGGCGCTGCTGCAACGCATAGCCGACGAGAAACTGCTGACGCTCAAAGGCGTAGTGGGCATATATCCGGCGCGCAGGGATGGCGACGCGATAATACTCGACAACTGGACGCGCGAGTTCCGCCTGGCCCAGCTGCGCGACCAGGCCCCGGGGCGCGCGACAAACCTTTCGCTGGCCGACTTTGTTTGCGACGAGGGCGACTATGTGGGGGCTTTCATGCTTACCGCCGGCGTCGGGCTGCGACAGCTCGTCGAGCGGTTCAATGCCGCCGGCGACAGCTACAACGCCATAATGGGCAAGCTGCTGGCCGACCGCCTGACCGAGGCCTTCGCCGAGGCGGTGCACTCCCGGGTGCGCACCACGCTGTGGGGATACGAGAGCAAACCACTCGACCCCGTTAACGATATGGAGCGACTGTTGGCCGGCAAGTATCAGGGCGTCAGGATGGCGTTCGGCTATCCCGCCTGCCCCGACCACTCGCTCAAACGCGAGGTGTTCGAACTGCTCGAAGCCACAGGTGCCACATCGGCCACGCTGGGCGAGAACTTTATGATCGACCCCGCCGAATCGCTCTGCGGACTGATGTTCGCAGGGGCCGAGAGCCGCTATTTCTCTGTGGGGCACATAGACGACGAACAGCTGGAATGGTATGCAGGGGAACGCGGGATGGACGTTTCGGCGATCAAAAAACTTACGGGCCAATGAAAGTCATAGATATAATCAACGCCGCGCAGGCCGAGGGCCGCACGCGGCTGTCGGTCGAGATCCTGCCGCCGCGCAAGGGCGAAGGGACGGAGGGTATCTTTGCCGCCATTGATCGGTTAACGCCATTCGACCCTGCCTATATCGACGTGACGTTCCATCGCGAAAATGTTAAGTATGTGGAACATGCGAGTGGGTTGCTGGAGCGGCGCGTGGTGCGGCGCAGGCCGGGGACGGTTGGTATTTCGGCTGCCATCAAGGCCCGATACGGCATCGAGACGGTGCCTCACCTGATATGCGGCGGGTTGTCGCGATATGACGTTGAGGATATGCTGATCGACATGGATTTCCTCGGACTGCACAACGTGCTGGCGTTGCGGGGCGACAATCTTCGGGGCGACAACCAGTTCCGTCCCGCGGCTGGCGGTCACGCCCATGCCGACGAACTTGTGGCGCAGATTGCGGCCATGAACCGTGGCGCGATGGTCGACGGCGAGGTGGAACGGTGTCGCAGCACGGAGTTCTGCGTCGGCGTGGCTGGCTATCCGGAGAAGCATTCCGAGGCTCCCAACATGAAGGGCGACATATCGTTTCTGCGGCAGAAGGTGGACGCAGGGGCCAGTTATGTCGTCACTCAGATGTGTTTCGACAGCGGCAAAATACTCGGTTTTATCGACCGCTGTCGCGAAGCGGGGATTGATGTGCCGATCATCCCCGGCATAAAACCGCTATCGACCAAAGCCCAGTTGACGCTGTTGCCTCAGGTGTTCAGCGTCGAGTTGCCAGAAGAGCTGGTGTCCGAGGTGGAGCGTTGTCGCGACAATGCCGCCGTGGTCGAAGTCGGCATAGAGTGGGCCGTTGCTCAGGCCCGCGAACTGAAAAAGGCAGGGCTCCCTATACTGCATTTCTACATCATGAGCCGCGGCGACATAATGGCAAAAATAGCAAAAGAGGTGTTTTAGCGCCTGATAATGCTACTTCAGCCCGTCGGATTTGCCTCTGTTGGGAGAGTGTTTCATGGGGTTTTCCCGAAGTATCAACTTGTATTCTGTCGCAAGGGCTTCGACAGGAACCGAAACAGCATCAAATCCGAATACGCCAATTAGCGTTGACAAGCTCCGAGAATATTATTTGTCTTGTGCTTCGAGATGATTTTCCCGCCGAGCATCAAACAGAAGTCGAACATATGCTGACTGATTGCGTTATCGGTACGGTGAGAAATAGGCTGTTGTATGTCTGTAGGAGTGGTTTCGATTTTAAGAGTTGTGAACTGTTTGGCAACTATCTGCCCTGTCTCCCGCAGAGTGCGGGTCTATGTGGATGATTCGCCGTCGGGCACGCAGCTGAGGCGAAGCACCGCGACGACATTTTCGGCATTTGGCATTTGGCAACCAGCAAGGAGTTGCCAAGCGTTCTATGAACTGTACCATAGCGGCATATCGTAAGAACTTTAAGTAGGCATGGGGTTAGCTTTTATGTTGAGTGTTTCCCTGCTCTTGATAAGCGTCATATCTTAATTTCGGAGCGATTTTTCCGAAAGATTTCCGTGTCGAGATTTGCAGCTGTGGAGCAAAAACACTAATTTTACTGCCGAGTTGTTCGTAGTGCGTAAAACGTAAAATTACAGTCGATGCCACTGTGTGTAAATACGTTGCGCTATTTACACCCAATTAAACCCGAGTTGCCGGTTCGCCGCCGTCAAACGGCAGATCGCAAGAAATTAGGAAATGTGTTTCAGCCCGACGTCAGCCCGAGAACCATAGAACCCGGCTACGGCGCGAATCGACGAACGAGGCAAGAGCAGGGTCGGGCTTGCTCGAAACTCAGCCTTGCGAGAAGGACGGGGCCCGAAGTGCAACCTGAAACCACCAAAGAGCAACCTGAAAGCAACACAAAAAGGCAACAGACCTGAAACAGCAGACAGGTAAAGAATAAAGAGAGAGAGAGATGAGATTTTCCGATGTTATAGGTCACGGCGAGATCAAGGAGTTGCTGCGGCGGAGCGTTGACGAGGGACGGGTGAGCCACGGGCAACTGTTCTCGGGACGGTCGGGCTATGGGGCCATGCCGCTGGCGATGGCTTATGCCCAGTACCTTAACTGCACGGCGCGACGCGACGGGGATTCGTGTGGCGAATGCCCGTCGTGCGTCAAGACGGCGGCCCTTGTGCACCCTGACGTGCATTTTGTCTTTCCGGTGAACGCGCCCTCGAAAGGTGGCGCGACGAAGCCGACGTCGGACAGGTTTCTGACACAGTGGCGCGAGAAGATGCTCTCGACCGGCGGGTACTTCGACCGCGAGGGATGGTATGACGCCATCGAACTGGGCAATCTGCAGGGACTTATCACCCGAAACGAGGCGGAAGAGGTCATACGTAAACTGTCGTTCAAGTCGTTCGAGGCGGAGTATAAAATTATGATTGTGTGGCTGCCGGAGCAGATGAACGATCAGGCTGCCAATACGTTGCTCAAGATTTTGGAGGAGCCGTGGGAGAAGACGCTCTTCATCATGGTAAGCGCGGAACCGGCGCGGCTGCTGCCGACGATCATCTCTCGCGTTCAGGAGCTTGGCCTCGGGCCGGTGGAGACGGAGGAGGTGCGGCGCGACCTTGTCGAACGGCATGGCGTCGACGTTCAAAAGGCCGAGACGATCGCCAGACTGAGCCGCGGGGATGTGATCGAGGCTCGACGTATGGTCGGCTTCGGCGAGACGGGCGACACGGACGCGATGTTCGACATGTTCGTGCAGCTCATGCGGCTCTCGTATAACGACCGCCACATGGAGCTCCTCGAATGGGCCGACACGCTGGCCACAATGGGGCGCGAGGAGCAGAAACAGTTTCTGGTCAACGCCTTGCGCCTTGTGCGAGAGAGCTATATGCTCAACGCGGGAATGGGGCGGATCAGCTATCTTTGGGGTCACGAACTCGACTTTTGCCGCAAGTTTTCGCCCTTTATCGACAACGGCAACATCGAGGCGCTGGCGGCGGAGATCGAACGCACCGTGGCGCAGGTGGCGCAGAACGGCAATCCGCGCATCGTTTTCCCGCATTTTGCGCTGACGGTGAGCAAGATGATAGTGCGCCGATGAGCCTCGCGGTGTTGCTGACTGGGGGCAATCTGGGCTGCCGAGAGGAGAATATCCGAAGGGCTGCCGAGCTGATAGGGAGCGAGATAGGCCATATCAAGGCCTGCTCGCCGGTCATGGAGTCCGTACCGTGGGGCTTCGAGGCGGAGGAACAGTTTCTCAATCAGGCCATTGTGGTCGAGACGGCCCTCGCTCCGGAGGAGTTGCTGGACGCGACGCAGGCCATCGAACGCACGCTGGGACGCACGCAGAAAACGTCCGGCGGCTATGCCTCGCGGACGATGGATATAGATATTCTGTATTACGACGAGTTGCAGCTCTCCACGCCGCGCCTGACGGTGCCCCACCCCCGGATTGCCGAACGGGCTTTCGTGCTGCGTCCGCTGGCCGCCGTCGGCCCCGATCGCCGCGATCCACATACAGGGCTGACCGTCAAACAGATGCTCGATAACCTGGAGGCTGATTAAATTTTATTAATCGAAAATATATTGCGGTTTTTAAGCTTTTTTCGCGCCGCCGCCCCGTTACATGTAATGCCGCCGTCACGCCGTCAACAAAACGGACATAATAATATGGATTTCAGGGCCAGGACAGTTGTTTGACGCTTTTGCACAGCCAAACTGTTGCGGCAATCACTGAAATATAAACAAACTTTTATGAATGTCGTGAAATATTTCAGACTGCGCCGCCACAGGAACGGCAAGTTCGGCTACTATCTGGCGTGTCTGTTGAGCTACATGCTTCCCGACGCGCTGTTTCGCCGTCGGCTATCGCGTTGCCTGGCCGGCGCGGACGAGGCCGTCGCCCGCCGCGCCGACTATTACAACCGCCTCGACGCTCCATTCTCCCTGCCGGATAACACAGTGACGCTCAAAGGGTTCACATTCGGCAACCGCAAACGCCTGAAAACTTTCCGCAGCGCATATTTCTTCGACACTGTCCGCTACACCCGCTACTTTTCGCCCGAGAAGCCCTTTGCGTTTCTGTTCGGCGACGTTACGACCGTCCCCGAACATCCGTCCGTCGTCAAGAGCCGTCCCGTCGAGGGCGACAACCGTAACTCGGTGCTGCTCAACCTCGACCGTGCGCGCCACTTCGTGTTTCTGAAAGATGGCAAGCCGTTTCGCGACAAGCGCGACATGCTCGTCGGGCGGGCGGCGGTATATCCGTCACAGTCCCACCGCGTACGCTTCTGGGAGATGTATTTCGGCCATCCGCTGTGCGACTTGGGACAGGTGAACCGGACGGAGGTCGTGCGGTGGGAGTGGGTCGTCCGGCCGATGCCGATCGACGACCACCTCGACTACAAGTTCATCCTCTGCCTCGAGGGTAACGACGTGGCCACCAACCTCAAATGGGTCATGTCGTCCAACTCCGTCGCCGTGATGCCGCGCCCAAAATACGAGACGTGGTTCATGGAGGGATCGCTCATCGGCGGGGTGCATTACATCGAGATCCGGAGCGACTACTCCGACCTCGAACAGAAACTCAAATACTACATCGACCACCCCGAAGAGGCCGAACGGATAGTTGAGAACGCCCACCGCCATGTCGCCATGTTTCAGGACAAACGGGCCGAAAGGAGGATTGCCCTCGCGGTGTTGAAAAAATATTTCGAACTCGAACAATCAAAATTATGACACGTTGTCTGTCCATCCCGCTCCTCGCCCTCGCCCTCGCCTCCTGCGGCGGTAAACAACCCGTGCGGTGCGAGTGCTCCATACGCACCATGTTGCAGTTTCGCACCTCCGGCGCCGACACCGTATGCCTGTCGGTCAAGTGCTTCACCCTCACCGGCGACACCGCGCAGTGGGGCGTCGCATCCTGGGCCGACGCGGCAGCCGGGCTGTTGACCGACCGCGTCACCGGAGCACAAAGGTCGGCCGAAACGCTTTTGCTTCCCGCCGCCGATTCGCTGTTGCATTTCACCCTCGCCGTCCCCCGCACCGTCGCGCTGGTCTGCGACACGACCGACAGCATCTACGCCCTGCGCAACATCGACGTTGTCGGCGGCCTCCCGTCGCTGTCGCTGAAAGTTCGCTTCTCGACGACGAACGTCAACCCGCGATACCGCGAGAACGGCTGGCTGATGGTCAATTGTTCGTCGCGAAGCGACGAATAATCACCGACCGGAGCAGCCCTGTCGCCGGCGAGGTGGCGCAGTCACCGCGAGGCAGCAAGCGACCAGCGGAGGGAGGTAACTGTGGGTGGTTTCGGTTTTCGGCCCGCAGCCGGCCTTGCCCCGCAAGACCGAACAAAACAATAAGCGATCAGCGCAGGGAGGTAACTGGAAAATGAAAAATGAAAAGTGATTTTCGGCCCTCTGCAGGGAGCGGCTGCGGGCTGCCGGTCTTGCCCCGCAAGACCGAAAAAACAATAAGCGATCAGCGCAGGGAGGTAACTGGAAAATGAGAAATGAAAAGTGATTTTCGGCCCTCTGCAAGGAGCGGCTGCGGGCTGCTGGTCTTGCCCCGCAAGACCGAACAAAACAATAAGCAACAAGCGAAGAGAGGCAACTAATCGAAAAAACACTATCTTTGTCCTCCGTATGATAGTGGATTGGCGTAAAATATTCCGATTAGGGTTGAGGCTGGCGGTTCTGGGGCTGGCTTTGGCTGGGGTTTTGTGGCGTTGCGCCAATCCTGTGACCTTACAGGGGGGGCCTCGCGATTCGTTGCCGCCGAGGATCGTGAAGATGCAGCCGGAGTGGGGCACGACGAATTTCACGGCGAAAAAGGTCTATATCGAGTTCAACGAGTATGTCAAGTTGAAAGATCAGCAAAAAGAGTTTTTCGCCTCGCCGTTCATGAAGAACAATCCGGTGGTGTCGCTGAAAGGGCGCGGCGTGGAGGTGGTCATCAAGGATACGCTGCCCCCCAACACGACCTATGCGCTTGATTTCGGGGGTGCGATACAGGACAACAATGAGGGCAACCCGCTCAATGGCTTCCGGTTTGTCTTTTCGACGGGGCCGGAGATAGATTCGCTGCTCATGTCGGGCTACGCGGTGGACGGCTATACGAAGGACAGCGTTGCGGGGGCGTTCATCTTCTTTTACGAGGCGGCGAAGGATACGGTTCCCGACACCGACGGGCTCGACTCGCTGCTGTTCAGGCGCAAACCCGATGCCGTGGCGCGCTGTACGCCCAACGGGCTGTTCATAGCGCAGAACCTCAAAGGAGTAGACTACCGCATGTACGCCGTCGACGACAAGAACGGCAACCGACAGTACGACCCGGGCGACGACCGCGTGGCCTTTGCCGACTCGCTCTGCAACCCGCTGACCTGCGGCGATTTCTCCATCCGCTTCGACACCTCGCGCAAGTATTACGTGGCGGAACCGCAGACCTACTTCCGGCTGTTCACCGACAAAAAGTTCAAACGCCAGCTGCTGTCCAAACAGCAACGTCCGACGCAAAACAGGGCCGAACTGCTGTTCGGCGCGCCGTACCCCGAGATCAGCAGCCTGACGCTCGACGACATAGATTCGACGCACATCATCCGCGACTACTCGTCGATGCGCGACACGCTCACCCTGTGGCTCGACGCTCCGCCCGAAACGCTGCCCGACACCGTCCGCGGATCGATCACATACCTCAAACACGACTCCACCAACCGGTTGCAGCCCGTGACCGAGAAGATAGCGCTATTCTGGAAAGCCTTCGAAAAGAAGAAAAAAGAGAAGGACGAGGATGACGAGAAGTCCCTCAACCCGTTCAAGCTGACGGTCGACGCGGCGAGCACGCTCAACCCCGAAAAACATATCCCGATCACGTTCGAATATCCGCTGCGGACGATTGACTCGACGGCCATTTCGCTCATCCGGCTCGCCGACAACAAACGTTACAGGGTGCGTCACAGCGTTGTGCGCGACACGGTGAACATTCGCCGCTGGACGATCCGCGCGCCGTGGGGCGTCGACCAGAAATACCAGCTGGAGATCCCTGCCGGTGCGTTCGAGAACATCCGCGGCGAGCGCAACGACACGCTGCGCTCGGAGTTCACCGTCGCCTCGCCCGAAAAATACGGCTCCATATCCATAACGGTCAAGGGCAAGAACCCCGAGAGCGAATACATCCTGCAACTCACCGCCCAGAACGGCAGCCTGTTGCAGGAGCGTCGCCACGCGCGCGAAGGGCTGCACGTCTTCCGCTACCTCGACCCCGGCTCTCTGCGTATCCGCGTCGTGGAGGACGTCAACGCCAACGGCAGGTGGGACGACGGCGACCTGCTCCGCCACCTGCAACCCGAGCGGGTCGAGATTTACTTCCCCGAGGCGGGCAAGGATGAAATTCCGGTCAAGGCCAACTGGGAGATGGAATACACGATAGACATGGCGCAGCTGTTCGCCCCTGTCACCATCGAGGCTGTTCGCGAGCAACTGCGCGCACGCGAACAGCAGCGGCTGGTCAACATCGCCAAGCAGCGCGAGAAGGGACGGCAGCAGAGAGCTCCCTCCGGCGGCGGCATGATGGGGGGCTCCGGCGGCATGGGCGGCGCAGGAGGAGGAATGCCCGGCATACCGGGGCTGGGGAGATAGGCTATGAAGCGGATACCGACCATATTAATATTTGCGCTTGCCCTGCTCGGCGGCGGCGAGGCCTGCGCGCAGCACTATACAGGGGTGCGCGCAGGCTTCGGCGGCGGCACGGCGCGCCTCTACCCCAATGCCGACATGCGCTACCTGTGGGGTATGCCCAACTTCGGCCTCTCGTGGAAATATTACAGCGAGGAGCGGGTCGTGGGGGCCGTCGAAGCCGATCTGGAATACATGCAGCGCGGCTTCAAACGCATAGGGCAGGACAACCCCAACGACCCTGGCGACACCACCACCTATCGCCGCACGGTCTCTTCGTTTATGCTCCCCTTTTCGTGGCACCCGCATGTCTACCTGTTCAACCGTTCGATGCGCGTATTCATCAACGCCGGCATAACCCTTTCGTACAACTTCTCCTCCCGCGAAAGCCTTCACCACCAGGACGGCACGCTCGCCTACGACCGCTTGCGACCGTTCCAGACCAACCGCGACAACAGCTGGGGTTACGGACTGATGGGCGGTTTCGGCGTGAGCTATCTCACCGGCCGGTATGAGTTCTTCGCCGAGGCCCGATACTATTTCGGCTACTCCGACGTCCTCAAAAACCGCGACGTATACCCCGCCAACCCGCTCAGGTCGCCTGTCGACAACGTCAACCTCTCCCTCGGCCTGTTCTACCGGATAGACCCGCGCGAGATCCTCTCCCGACCGTCGGCGCCCCGCATAAAAATCAAAGACAATACCCCTCAACACTTCGAAAGCACAGGCGGCGGCCGTCGCAGGTGAGGAGGCATAACAGAGAGTTAAAATGGCAGAGACAACACGTCAGCAGAAGGTGTCCCGACAGATACAGCGGGACGTCAGCGACATATTTCTACGCGAGGGGGCCCACCTGGTACGGGGGTCGATGGCGTCGGTTACGGCGGTGCGGGTGAGCCCCGACCTGAGCTTTGCGAAGATCTATCTTAGCATTTTCCCCTTCGGGAACAGCGGAAAGATAATGGAGACGCTCGAAGAGAATGTGTGGCTGGTGCGCAAGGCGCTGGGGACGCGGATCAAACACCAGTTGAGACAGGTGCCGGAGATCGCCTTTGCGCTGGACGACTCGCTGGAATATCTCGAAAATATCGACAATCTGCTTAAAGCGGACAAATGAGACAGGGTTGGCTGGCCCGGTTCGTTGCCGGACGCTATCTGCACTCGCGCCGGTCGCACTCGGTGATCAACCTGATCACTGGGGTCAGCGCCGTGGCCGTGGCCGTTCCGGTGGCGGCGATGATCATATTGCTGTCTGTCTTCAACGGCTTCGACGGCATGATCCGCACGATGTTCAGCCATTTCGACCCAGATATACTGATCTCGCCCGCGCGCGGCAAGACCTTCGAGCCGGACAGCCTGCTGCAAACGGTGAATGCCACACAAGGGGTCGGGCAAACTTCGCTGTTCCTCGACGAGACGGCGCTGCTGGTCTACGGCGATAGACAGTTCATCGCCACGGTGCGCGGGGTGGATTCGCTCTTTGCGCAGGTGATCCCGATCGAGGCGGCGGTCGACCTCGGGGAGTACATGCCCTGGTTCGGCGACATGCCCCGCGCGCTGGTGGGCCGCGGCGTGGCCTACAATCTCGCGCTGAACTACACCTTCGAAGAGCCCCTGCGCCTGTTCGCGCCCCGTCGCGGCGGATCGTTCTCGTCGCTGCTGCCGCTGGATAACTTCCGCACCGGCAGCCTGCAAGCTTCGGGCGTCTTCACCCTCGACGCCCAGACCGACGGCGAGTATATTGTCGTACCTCTCGACTTTGCCCGCCGCGTGTTCGACTATCCGTGCCGCGTGTCGGGCGTCATGGTGCGCCTCGCCGAAGGGGCTTCCGTCGAACGTACCGTCGCAACGTTGCAGAACTCGCTCGGCAGCGACTATACCGTGAAAGACCGCTTTCAGCAGAAAGCCTCCCTCTACCGCATCATGGCCTCCGAGAAGTGGGGCATATTTTTCATCGTCCTGATGGTGCTGCTCATCTCCTCCTGCGCCGTGGTCGGCTCGCTTGCGATGCTCATCATCGACAAGCGCGACGACATCGCAACGCTCTCCGTCATGGGAGCTCCCGCCGCCCTTGTGCGCCGGATATTCGTCGCCCACGCCATGCTTGTCTCCATGCTCGGGGCCGTCGGCGGGCTGCTGCTCGGACTGGCGGTCTGCTATGCCCAGCAACGCCTCGGCCTCGTGCCGATGCCCGCCCAGTCGTTCCTTGTCCGGAGCTATCCGGTCGAGGTACGCTTGTGGGACGTGGCACTGGTCGCCGCGACCTTCACGACACTGAACTTTTTGATCATCCGTCTTACCGCTTCGATCATGTTACGCAGATAGTTATGAGAAGAATATATATACTGGCCCTGTTGCTGGCGGGTTGCGGGCCGCGGGTCATTCCTGACGACAAGCTCAAAGAGATCGTGCGGGATATTTACTTGTCGAACGCCTATGCGTCGTCGCACACGGTCATGACGGACTCGCTGGACATTTATGAGCCCCTGTTCAGCCATTATGGCTACTCGCTGGCTGACTTCCGGCATACGCTGGCCAATTTCTCGCGACGGAAGAGCTCGAAGCTGAGCGATATTATTACGGCGACGCACAGCGACCTCGAACGGATGTATATGGCCTGTCAGCAAAAGGTTGCGACTATCGAGCGGATCGACTCGGCAGCCGGGGCGCGCTTTTGCCATATAGTAAGAAAAGATTCGCTGATCAGGGTGAGGCGGCTGGCCGACACGTCGAAGTTGACGGTGAAACTGCCGCTGGAACCGGGCCGCTACACTGTCGTGTATAACATACTCATAGATTCGGCGGACGTCAACTACGGCCAGCGCACGACGATCGCTGTCGAGGACTCGACGGGCAGGAAAACGACGCTCAACACGCAGTGGCTCGAACGGTTGAGACGGCACAAGCGTGAATACTCCTTCGAGGCGAACGGACAGATGAAGCGCATGAAGCTGCGGATCGCCGACTTTTCGAACCCGACGGCCAGCGCGACCTCCATCACGGTCGATTCGCTGGTCATCGTGCGCTACCTGCCGCGTGATGTGGCGCGCGACAGCATGAACCGTGTCCTGTTCGGCCATAATTTCGTGATAGATGTCAAAAAAATTGCGGCGGATAGCCTCCCAGCTCCTTTACAGCCCCGACGGCCTGCTGCCGAACATGGTGGCGACGCTCGATGAGACGGGTACAGTCGTCGACATGGCCCGCTCGCAGCGCGTCGACTCGCTCAGCGATGTGGAGTTTTATAACGGCATACTGATCCCTCCGCTTGTCAACGCCCACTGCCACCTTGAACTCTCGCACCTTCGCGGGGCTATCGCGCCGGGTGGCGGACTGTGCCGCTTTGCCCGCGAGGTGGTCTCCATGCGCGGCGGCAGGCCCGAAGTTGTGCGGGCTACCGCCGAATATCGCGACGCACGAATGTGGAGCGAGGGTATCGGCATTGCGGGCGACGTAAGCAACGACGCTGTCTCGTTCGCGGTCAAGAAAAAGAGCCGCATCGCCTACCACACCTTTATCGAGCTGTCGGGGCTCTACTCAGGGGCGCGGGCAAGGGCCGAGGCGACGCTGGCTGCCGCCGGCGAACTCGACCATTCGCTTACTCCTCACAGCACATATTCCCTTTATGAGGCAGACTTCCGCCATGCCGCGACGACGGGCGAGGGGCCGCTGTCGGTACACTTTATGGAGAGCGTCGCCGAGCGCGAACTGTTCGAGGGGCGCGGCGAGCTGTTTGACTGGTACATGGAACGTGGACTGGAGGTCGACTTTCTCCATTACGGCTCGCCTGCGGAGCGGATCATCCGCAACGTCCCGTCCAGTCGCAGGATAATGCTGGTACACAATACGTTCATGGGGCGCGAAGAGCTCGATGCACTTGCGGCACGCTTCGGCGACAACCTCACCTTGGCCCTCTGTCCCCGTTCCAACATCTACATCTCCGGCACGCTGCCGCCCGTGGCGATGCTCCGCCGCAGCGGCGTGCGCATCGCCCTGGGCACAGACTCGCTCGCCTCCAACAGTTCGCTCTCGCTCGTCGAGGAGATGAAGCTGCTGCCCGACGCGCCGCTCGAGGAGCTGCTCGGCTGGGTAACGTCGAACGGCGCCGAGGCGCTAGGCACGACCTCCCGCCTCGAACCTGGCTCCACCGGCGGCGTTGTCCTGCTCTCCGGCGTCGACCCCCGCACCCGAACCATTACGCCCGCCGCAACGACAAAACGAATAATTTGACTATCTTTGTCCCCAATTACCTCATGCCCCATGAAAGAACTTGATCGTTCGCTGTTCCTGTCCCTGAATTTCGACGGGGGCCCTGCGCTGGACTCCTTTTTCTGGCACGTTTCGAAGGGATTCGTATGGATCCCTCTCTACGCGCTGCTGGCGTACCTCTTTCTGCGTCGCTTCGGGTGGCGGGGGATGCTGCTCGCCGTGGGTGCGATGGCGCTGGCGGTGGTGACTGCCGACCAGATAGCCAATATATTCAAGTACTCCGTGCAGAAGCTGCGCCCGACCCATACTCCGGAGTTTCAGGGGATCATACACACCGTCAGGGGCTACGCAGGCGGACTTTACGGCACGGTGTCGGCCCATGCGGCGACCACGGCGGCCATTGCGACCTTCGCCTCGCTCATCTTCCACCGACGGTGGGTTGCGACATTGCTCGCCGTATGGACTGTGCTGGTGGCGTACAGCCGCATCTATCTGGGGGCGCACTTCCCTGCCGACCTGCTTTTCGGCTTTGTCGACGGCTGCCTGCTGGGGTGGCTGGGCTATAAACTTTTCCTATGGCTGGATGCAAAGAGGCAACGGGACTGATATTGTGTAGGTTCCGGCGGATGCTGCCGCCGCTGGCGGCGGCGTGTAACCTCGGCGCTATCTGTCTCGCCACCCCGTTCCGCCTCCGGAACTCTCCGTCGGTGGCTTTTGCGCTTGTCGCGGCGGCCCTTGCGCTGCTGACCATGGCGGCCCGCAGCCCCGGACGCTCGCCTGCCGAAAGGCGCGCGGCAGGGGGCATACACTCCGTGATGCGTTACCCGCGCCATGCCGCCGCCGCGCTGACGGTCATTGCGCTGGCCGTTCACGGCGGCGCAATGTGGTTCCTTGTGCTGACCATCGTCGGCGCGGCGGCGGCACTGTGGCTGATGATCCCCGTGGAGGAGCGGCTTTTGGAGCGAAAATACGGCGACGACTTCCTTGCGTGGCGCGACGCAACGGGGGCAATATGGCCCAGGTTCGCCGGATACACCCCGCCCAAAGTGAACAAGACCGTCCGGCAGGCCCTGGGCGAACAACTCGCTCCGATGACAGTCGTCACGCTGTGCTTTATGGTAACGGATGTGGCGCGCAGCCTTCGGGTGCACTTCATTGTTGGGGATTTCCTTACCCTTGTCCCGCTGCTGGCGTTGCTCCTCGCCGTCGCCGCCGCCCGACTTACCTCTCGCGGCGCATCACTTTAAGGCGCGCCTCCCTCCTTAGCACAAAGAGCGCCGTAGCCCCGATTACCGCCGCGTATATCGCCGCCACCGTCCAGCCCGACGGCGAGCTCTCCACCACGCCCCAGCTCTGCGCCGCACCCCAGTGCGACAGCCTGTTTTGCAGCCACAGGGCACTCTCGACAGGCCAGCGCAACAGCGGTGCAAGAAATCCCGCCGGCAGCGCGACCCACGTCAGCGACCCTGCCAGGATCACATACGACAGCAGCTCCACCACAATGTTTACCACAATGCCCACCACGGAGAAATAGCCGAAGTGCCACGCTACCGCCGGGGCCGTGAACAGCGTGACCGTCGCGCCGACAGTCACGCCGGCCAACACTACGTTCACCGCCCCCCAGCGCGTGCGCACAACGCGGTAGAGCGGCACGCCCCACACCATGATCGACAGCACCGCCATGAACGAAAGCTGAAAACTGACGTCCCACAGCGCGTTGGGCGACAGGGCGAGCATCACCGCGCCCGTGGCGAAGAGCGTGTTGAGCGGCTGCGACCGTGCGGAGAGGGCCAACGCCGCCTGCGTGCCGGTGAAGAGGAACGCCGCCCGCATCACCGACGGTGACATGCCGGTCAACGCGGCGTAAGACCATATAGCCGCCACCGCAACAGCGTTTTTGGCTATGTGACCCCGCCGGAGCAGCGGTACGAGCCACAGTAGACAGTTGATGAACAGAAAGACCACCCCCACGTGCATCCCCGACACCGACAGAATGTGTGTCGTGCCGGCGCGGGCGTAGTCGCGGCGGAGCTGCGGCGACATCCGGGTCGTGTTGCCAAGTACCATCGCCTGCGCAACGGCATTCTCCTCGGGGGCGAGGCCAAGACGGTCGAGCCGCCTGCCCACCGACTTTTGCAGCAGGGCTACCCGTTCCGAAAAGCTCCGCCGTCCGTTGTCGATCGAATATATCAGCCCGTAGCGAGGCACATAGGCCTTCGCACCGTAGCCCCGCCGGGCCATCAGTTCGCCGTAGCCCCCCTCGCCGACAGGGTTGAAATAGCCGCGAAAAGCTATGTCGCTCCCCACGCCCGCTTTCAGCGAACTGTCCATATAAAGGAATACCCGCTCCGACGTATTGTGCCAAAGGCTGTCTGTACGCCATGATGTTATGCGTGCCGGAGAGCGCAGCCACCGCCCCGCTTCGGTCGGGTTGCCGGTTATGCGTGCCGTCGCCACGGCCCTGACCCCGTGAGGCAGCGTGCTCGACGGCCTCGCCCACGCCGCCAGCGCCATATACAGAAAACATATCGCCGCCCACAGATAGGCCCCTGACCAGCGTTTGAGCGTCGCCGCGCAGGCCAGCGCGAGGAGGAAGAGCAGAAAAATCCACCCGCCCGCAATATCCGTCGCGTCGGCCAGCAGGATACCCGTCGCGGCAGGGATCAGTATCCTCAGGAACGGCAGCTCGCGCAACATGGCACTCAGGCAATTATCTCCATCATGCACCTGCGGCAGTCGAAGCGCAGCCGGTAGCTGTGGCGGCCGTAACGCAGCGCGAGGGGCTCGGGAAGCGTTGCGCCGTCGACGAGGCACTGGCCGATCTCGCGGCGCAGACAGTAGGGGGTGGTCATAACCGTTTGGCCGGTCAGCCGCGCCGCGAGTTCGAGGGGCGGCGGCAGACGGGCAACCCCGTGGTCGGCATAGAAGCTGCGGGCGAGCGAATTGACGACGTTGAGCGGCAGCGCCTCCGTGGCGGGCCAGGGAAAGTTTCCGTCGCAACCTCTCTCCCCCTGTTCGGCAACCTGCCGGGCGGGGATCGGGGTTTCGGCGAGACGTTCGAGCAACTCGCGCCGCAGGGCGTTCAGGGCGGAGGCGGGGACGAACGGGACAGGTTCGCCTGAGACACGGACGCTATCAACGGCAAAGACAGTGTCTCCGCTGCGGGCCATCTGCCTTTTGATGCTCTCCGCCATTGGCGCCGGACGGTCGGCACGCTCGAACGGGCCGTCGAGCGATGCTGCGGCGCTACGCCCCGCGCTGTCTGTGGCCGTGGCGCGCAGGCTTTTCAGCGAGACCTCTACCTCGATAACTGCCGGAATTTCGCGCCGCGGACGAGCCTTCTCGAGCGCATCGTTGAAGGCCTTGTCGAAGTTGCGGTATATCTCCACGCCGTGGGCAACGCCATCCATCCTGTTGGGCCACACACGATTGGCCTCCACTTTATTAATATTGCAGCCTGTGACGGCCTTTTGGGAATTGCTTGCCGCAATTCCCAAATCGCAACCGCTCCCGCCGCCGAAGCAGATCCCGTCGCCGGGGGCCAGCGGCTCGCCCTCCATCTCGAAAAAGTCGCCGCCGACCCGCGTCACACGCCCCACGAACCGCCCAACGGCCTTCGGGGTTCGGAACGAGGCCATGCCGGGGGCGCGCCCATCGAGGTAGTATTCCGACCCGCCGCGGGTAAAGCTCCGCTGCGGGTCGGGGTCGAAACCCGTCTTCGAAACGCCGAAAGAGGCGCGTGCGGCGCAGCGGTCTATCAACTGGCGGTAATGCGCGACCGTGTTCATCACGTAGCTCTGTCCTTTGAGCCGCCCCTCGATCTTGAACGAGTTTATCCCCGCCTCGACCAGCTCCGGAATGCGGGCCGACAGGTCGAGATCGCGTAGCGAAAGCAGGTGGGCGTCGGCAATGACCGTGCGCCCGTCGCCGTCCACAAGGTCGCAGGCGAGGCGGCAGGGCTGGGCGCAGTCGCCGCGGTTGCCGCTGCGCGCGCCCATCGAGCGGCTCAGGTAGCACGCGCCGCTATGTCCCACACACACAGCGCCATGAACGAAACATTCCAGTTCGACCTCCGTAGCCGCGCGGATCGCCCCTATCTCGTCGAGGGTCAGCCCCCGTTCGAGTATCACGCGCGAAAAACCGCACTCTTGCAGGAACCGCACCTTTTCGGGCGAGGCGTTGGTCGTCTGGGTTGAGGCGTGCAGTTCGACGCCGAGCCCCATCCGCACGAATGCCATGTCCTGCACGATAAGCGCATCGGCCCCCGCCGCGATCAACTCTCGCGCCAGCGCCTCGGCCTCAGGCAGTTCGTGCTCGAAAACCAGCGTGTTGAGCGTGACGTAGACCCGCGCGCCGAACAGACGGGCATAGCGGCACGTCCGCTCAATCTCCGAGGTCGCATTGCCCGCCGCCCGCCGCGCCCCGAAACTCCGCGCCCCAATATACACCGCGTCCGCGCCGCAGTCTATCGCCGAGCGCGCCGTAGCGAAATCCCGCGCCGGGGCCAGAAGCTCCACCTGTCTCATCGCCGCTCCCGAAAAAAATCCTTCATCAGCGCGGCGCACTCCTCCTCCAAAACGCCCCCCGTCGTCTCCGTCTTCGGGTGCAGCAAACCCGCCCCGAACCGTCCATAGCCCGCCTTCGCATCCGCCGCGCCATAGACCACCCGTCCGATTTGCGACCACGCCAGAGCCCCCGCGCACATCACACAGGGCTCCACCGTAACATATATCGTACACTCGGTAAGGTATTTCCCTCCCAGCGTCGAGGCTGCCGCCGTCACAGCCTGCATCTCCGCGTGGGCCGTCGCATCGCCCAGTCGCTCCGTCAGGTTATGGCCCCGCCCGACAACCCTGCCACCGCAGACAACCACCGCCCCGACAGGCACCTCGCCCGCAGCAAAAGCCCGTTCCGCCTCGACCAGCGCCTGCCGCATGAAAAAAACATCAGGGTTTTCCATATCAATATTTTGTCCACTTGATCAGTTCGCGCAGGGAGGGTTTTTTGCCGTGCATGAGTATCCCGACGCGGTAGATCTTTCCGGCAAACCAGACCATGAACAGGAACGAAGCGTACAGCACGCAGGTCGACAGCGTCACTTGCCACCAGGGGATCCCGAACGGGATGCGGGCCATCATCACAACTGGCGAGGTCAGGGGTATCATGCTGAACCAGACGGCCATCGCGCCGTTCGGCTCGCGCATTACGCCGAGGGCGACGATGATCGAGAGGATTATGGGGAGCGTGACGGGCATCTGCATCTGCTGGGCGTCGGCGGGAGCGTCGACGGCGCTGCCTATGGCGGCGAACATCGAAGCGTAGAGGAGATAGCCGCCGATGAAAAAGACGACGAACCAGCCGAGAAGCATGAGCACGTAACCCGCGTCGGGCAGCGAGCCGAAGATGTTCCCTGCCATCCTGCCCATCTGCGCGCCGTCGACAAGGACGGAGGCCCCTCCGACGAGCGAAATGACCGTGTTGCCGGCAATGGCAAGGAACGCCGCCCAGATGGCCACCTGAGTGAGTGCTACCAGGGCGACGCCAATGATCTTGCCCATCATAAGCTCGAACGGGCGCACGGACGAAATCATTATTTCCAGCACTTTGGAACTCTTCTCCTCGATGACGCCCTGCATGACCATCACGCCGTAGAGTATCACGAACATGTAGATCAGAAAGCCGAAAATGTAGGCGAGGAGGGTCGTGAGCGCACTGGATGAGGCTTTTTCGCCGCCGTCGCTTTCGACGGTGAACGATTGCAGGGCAACGTCGCTCTTGACCTCGGCGAGTATCCGGTCGATGTCTTCGATATTGTAGCTGTTCAGTTTGTGTTTTTCGACAATGTCGCTCAACTGACGGTTGACGGCAGTCTCGACCTCGAGCGTCGCCGACTGAAAACAGTAGAGCTGCACGTCGCGCGGGTCGGTGAGGATCTCCTCGCCCACAACCAGTATGCCGAACACGTCGGGCTTCGAGTCGCGCGCCTCCTCGTATGTACGGTCGTCGGCACGGAACGCAATCCCCTCGCTGTCGCGCAGTTCGGGCGCGACAAAGCCGCTGCGGTCGACGACAAGTATCTCCTTCTGGCTGCCACGAATGGACGTCATCAGCGTCGGGGCGGCTATCAGCCCAAGCATAAGGATGGGGGTGAGGATGGTCATGATGATGAAACTGCGCTTGCGCACCCGCTCGTTGTATTCGCGCCTGATGATTATGGCTATTTTCCCCATGACACCGCTTTGATAAATATGTCGTTCATGCTCGGCACCGCCTCGCCGAGCGAGCGTATCTCCACCGCCGTGTTGATCGCCGCCACCATCTCCCGCGCCGACCGTCCCTCTGCAATATGCAGTGCCGCCACCCCCGGGGCCTCCTCCACAACAGCGCACAACCCTTTCAACGCCGCGTCGAGGGTTTCGTGCGCGCCGCGATATTCCAGCCGCCAAATGCTCTCGCCGTAGCTGCGCCGCACCTCCTCGAGCGGGCCGGAGAGGATGTTGCGCGAACGGTCTATGAGCATTATGTGGTCGCAGATCTCCTCGACGGAGGCCATGTTGTGGGTCGAAAAGATTATGGCGCAGCCCTTGTCGCGCAGGGCAAGCATCTCGTCTTTAAGCAGATTGGCGTTCACCGGATCGAAGCCGCTGAACGGCTCGTCGAAGATCAGCAGCGGCGGCTCGTGCAGCACCGTGACAATAAACTGCACCTTCTGCGCCATCCCCTTGCTAAGCTCCTCGACCCGCTTGTCCCACCAGCCGAGAATGTCGAACTTCTCGAACCACGCCCGCAGCCTGCGCGTGGCCTCGCTGCGGCTAAGTCCTTTGAGGCGGGCGAAATATATGGCCTGCTCGCCGACGCGCATCTTTTTGTACAGGCCGCGCTCTTCGGGCAGGTAACCTATGCGGGCGACGTCTTCCTGTGCCAGTTCGCGCCCGCGGAAGAGCACGCGGCCGCTGTCGGGGGCGGTGATGCGGTTGATGATGCGGATGAGGGTGGTCTTGCCCGCCCCGTTGGGGCCCAGCAACCCGTAGACCGACCCTTCGGGCACATCCAGCGACACGTCGTCAAGGGCCGTATGGGCGGCATAACGCTTGGTGAGGCGTTCGACGGAAAGCAGTGAAGGCATAGTGTTTCGAAATATTTTACAAAGATATGAATTAAATGAATTATATTTGTGGGTAAACTTTCGGGAAAATTCCGGAAGCGGCGATTTGTCATCACGGAACCTGTCTAAATTTCAGGCTCAAACAGTATTATGGCTCATTTTTTGACGCTGTATGGCAAAGCCAACGGGACATAATAATTTTGATGAATGAAATTTGGGCAAACCCTTAAATATTCTCGATCATGCGTATTTTCGGAAAAACTGTTCTCATCATTGCCGCCCTTGCGCTGGCGGCCTGCAACGCGGCCTATCAGGCATTCAAGAGCGGCGATTACGAGAGGGCCTGCGCCCAGGCCGTCGATCGCCTGCGCATCCGGCCCGACGACGCCAAAGCTCAGTCGGCCCTGGCGGGAGCATACCCGTTCGTAAAGAACATGCTTGTCACACAGGCCAATGCCGCCGCCGCGACGGGCAGTTTCGAGGGCTTCGACCGCGCCATAGCCTCCTACGACAATCTCAACCGGTTGGGTACCGCTATCGCCCTCACCCCCGGCGCACTGGCCGTCGTGCCCGCCCCGACCTACTACAACGACGAACTGCGCAGCGTGCGCGAACAGGCCGCAGCAGCAGCCTATGCAGCCGGCGACCGCGCCCTGCGCGCTGGCACGACCGAACAGACGCAGCTCGCCAAGCAATATTTCGCCAAAGCCAACAGCTATGTGCCGGGCTATCGCGACGCTGCCGACCGCGTTCAGCAGGCGCGCGAGCAGGGGGCCGAGCTCAGCTATCGCGACGCAATGCAGGCCTTGAACGTCGGCACGCAGGAGCAGGCGCGCCGCGCGCTGACGCTCCTGAACTCGGTACAGAACGATTATCCGGGTTACAGGGACGTCCCGACGCAGATACTGCGGGCCCGCGACGCCATCGCCGGAATGATGTACCGCGATGGCGATCAGGCCCTTGCCGCCGGAACGATAGATCAGGGGCGCGTGGCGTTGAACATCTTCCAGCAGCTCAACCGCGAGTTTCCGAACTATCGCGACGTGGCGTCGAACAAAATCCCGCAGGCCACCTACAACGCCACGGTGCGTGTGGTCGTCATGAAGCCCCAGACCAACGCCGCATATCAGCTCAGCGGCGACTTCTTCTACGACAAGCTCATGAGCGACATAACACGGCGGACGTTCAAGAACCTGATCCGTTTCTACACCCCGGCCGAGGCCGAAAACCTGCGGATGAACAACCCGCATCAGGTTGTGGCCCTCGACTTTGCCGACTTTGTCGTCGGCAACAGCCGCGAAAGCTCCTCGACCGAAGAACTCAAGCGCGACAGCGTTGTGGTGGGGCAGGTAAACGTGGGCGGCGCGATGAAGAACGTCTACGGCACGGTACGCTGCAAGTACACAAAATACCGTGTGGAGATACTCTCGGGCGGGACGCTGGCCGTGCGCATTGTCGATCCGGCGAGCAGTCGCATCATCCAGCACATCGAACTCTCCGGCAGCACGGTATGGTTTTCGGAGTGGGCTTCGTTCAATGGCGACGAGCGCGCCCTGAGCAATGCCCAGAGGAACATCGTCGGCCAAAAGCAACTTCCTCCGCCCCCGCCTCAGGAGCTCTTCAAGAGTTTCGCCCTGCCGCTCTACGACAAGGCCTCGAAGTTCATTGTCGGCTATTACGGGCAGTAAGAGGGGTAAGGATTTTTGGGACACAGGTTTTCTGGCCGCAGGCGACAGTGGATGCACGCGAACGGCCGCTGGCAAAGGCGGCCCGAGGTGGGCCGGCAAGCGCACGCAAGCAGCGCGCAAACGGCAGCTTTCTTCATCCGCCATCTGCGGCCCCGAGCGCCCTGCGCCGACTGCGGTCCGAAAATCAACATGCCGCGCAAAGTATTGGTAACCAACATTTCACCAAATACGTCAAATCAATATCAAAAATTATTTCGCATAATACATCACTTTTTAGTGCAATTTTTTTGTTATTTAAGCATATTATTATGATATTTATGGTCGCAAATAACAAGCCGTTAATCCTTAAAAATCAAAATCATGAAAAAGAAATTCTTCTTTTATGCACTTGCAGCTGTTGCACTTGTGGCCGGGCTTGCCTCGTGCAAGGGCACAAACACGAACAATGGCTCCGCCCCCGTCAATGACGGTTCACTGACAATCAACGCACCCGTAACGGTCGAGGCAGAGTTTGCACAGGACGCTGCGCTGATCAGATCGGTGAAAGCATGTGTGTACCACGAGGGAAACGAAGTTCCGATAGCTACCGGAAGCTACTCGAACGGCAAACTTTCGATCACCCTTCCCGCTACGCTCTCTGAGGAATATCTGAGGACTATTGACGATCTGGTGCCGGCGTCCGTCATATTCAGCGACCATGGCGTCAAACAGTCGCCGTACGCCTACATATATGCTTTTGATGCGGACGGGCAGAAAATTGGCGAGTTCTATCTGGATGGATGGGACTTAACCTGCACTGTCTATGGCCAATATAACTATTTCGACCGCGATTGTACCATCAACGGAACGGACGACGACGAAAATTATGACCTGTCGCTCAAAAAGGGATGGAACCTTGCTTACGCAGTATATATGGAGTCCTCCAGCCTTTTGACAACCACCAAACCATCAGATATAACCATGCAGTGGAGTTACTACCCATCCTTTTATTAAAACGTGACATCATAAATCGGCGCATAGTTACGTCCTGAAAAAACGTAGCAAAGATTGTCGCCCCGAACGCCGCACAGGCCGTGTTCGGGGCGACATAGCGAGGAGGGATAATGGAGCTGGTTTCGAGCACATGCCCTCGCTGACGGAAAGGGCCAGCAAGAGGGGAAACCGTACCTTTGAAACGGCTATTGTCAACAAGCTATTTCAGACCGACTATTGCAGACCGGCTATTGCCGACGGGTTAACACCGGCAAATTAACGCCGCCGCCCCGTCACTTTGGCCACCATGTCGGCAATGGTCGATGGGGCTATGGCGTGCATGCACCGGTAGTCGCCGAAGATACATGGCTGGTTGCCGTAGACCGAACACGGGCGGCAGGGCAACTCGGACTGAACGGCGTTGCGCAACTCTTGCCCGTAGCCGTAAAACCCTGCGAACGGATGGGTTGCGCCCCAGATGGAGACCACCGGCACGGACATGAGCGAGGCCATATGCATGGCCGAGGAGTCCATCGTCACCATGCAGTCGAGGTTTGAGATCAGGTCGAGTTCTTCGGCAAGTTTGATCCTGCCGATCACCGACGCCACATTTTTGTGTTGCCCCTCCATGTACTCGGCAAACTCCCGCTCGTAGGGGCCTCCGCCGAAGATGAACAGCCGCTCATACTGCATCGCGAGTATGGCGATCAGCTCGGCCATGAGCGGCAGCGGGTAAACCTTGCCCCTGTGCTGGGCAAACGGCGCAACACCTATCCATTTGGCCCTCTGCGCCTTGACCCTGACCTTCGCCGCGGCGAGCATCCCCTTCGGGATGGGCTGCAGGCGTTTCTCCACCGGCAATTCCGGCACGAAGCCCGTCAAACCCAACGCCTCGATAGTTTCGCGGTAGCGTTCGATGGTCGGTTTAAGCGGCCGCACCACCTTCAAATGGCTGCGTACCAGCGACTTTTTCTCTTTGCTGCCCTTGTCTATCGTCGCCACGCTCCACCCGAACGCCCTGAACATCATCCTCAGCACCTTCGTCCGCAGCACATCGTGCAGGTCGGCGACCATATCTATATCCAGTCTCTTCAGGTCGCCCGCCAGCCGCAACAGTCCCGCCAGCCCCTTGTGGCGGCAGTCGAAATCAGGCGAAAAGAACTCGATCCGTTCGATTTCCCGAAAGAACGGTTTGAAGAATCGGCGCGTCAACACGGTGATCCTCAGATCAGGGTAGCTCCGCCTGAGCGCCTCCAGAACCGGAACGGCAATGGCAACGTCGCCCATCGCCGACAAACGGACAACCAGCAAATGCCCCTTATCTGCCTGACTGCTTCGGGCCATTCCTATTTTTTATATAATATGGGGTTCAGCGCCGGGTCGTTGTACATCTTCATCTGTTTGTACGTTTTCATCCGCTTGCGTCCCTGTTCGATGTCGTCAATGAGCTCTTCGATGGCTGTGGAGAGGTCGATCTGCTGGGAGAGGAGAATCTCGAGCCTGGCCTGGCAGGCGGCAACGTGCTGGGGCGAAACGTCGGCGCGGAGGGTCTCGGCCCGCATGTGGTAGATCTTGAGGGCGAGTATGGAGAGGCGGTCGACGGCCCACGCGGGGGTTTCGGTGTTGAGGCGGGCGTCGGGCAGAGGCTGCACATCTTTGTATTTGTCAAGCAGATAGCTGTCGATGTATTCGACCATGTCGGTCCGCGTCTGGTTTGAAGCGTCGATGCGCCTTTTGATAGAGAGCGCCTGGGCGGGGTCGATGGATGGGTTTCGGATTATGTCTTCGAGATGCCACTGCACGGCGTCGACCCAGTTCTTCTCGTAGAGCAACGCCTGCAGCGAGCCTGCGGGACATGGGTTGGCAATGGGGTGGTCAACGTCGTCATAAAGGTGGTAGTCGTCGGTTGAACGGACGAAAACAGCGTAGGCTTCGGCAGTAAAATTCATTTCAATATGGTTTTAAGTGTTCTTCAAATAGCTATCAACAAACAATCGTTCCGTTCTTCCTGCCGGTGTTTTTTGCGCTGTCGGAGGGGCGTGTTCGTTGCATGGAGGCTGCCGCCCGCCCGTCTTCCTGCCCCGTCGGGCCTCGCCATAAAGCCCCTTCCTGCCCCGTTATCCGCTTCCGGAGGGGGCCAAAAAGCGTCAAAAAACGCCAAAAAGTGCCAAAAAGGACGAAAACGAAAGAAATATCGACAAAACTCATATGCAAAGCTACACTTTTCTACTCATATTTCAAATTAATATATTAACTTTGTGGCCGAAAATGGCAGAAAAGACAAGGGGGCCTTTACAATGCGTTTCATTTATATCATATGGACGGCTGTGATTTCCGTCGTTTTGTCCTCGCTTTTTGCGCCGTCGCCGGCGCAGAGCAGCGTCTCGCGTTCCGATTATATTAATCGGTATAAGGGGCTTGCAATAGAGGGTCAGTTGCTTTACGGCATTCCGGCGAGCATCACCATGAGCCAGGCGATCCTCGAATCGAACAACGGCAACAGCCGTCTGGCCGTCGAAGCCAACAACCATTTCGGCATCAAGTGCCGCAGCGACTGGAACGGCGACACCATTCGCCACGACGACGACGCCATGCAGGAGTGTTTCCGCCGCTATCCAAGCGTGTCGGACTCCTATCGCGACCACTCGGTGTTCCTGCAATCCCCGCGCTACAAGGCACTCTTCTCGCTCGACAAGCTCGACTATCACGGGTGGGCCAACGGACTGCGGAGCGCAGGCTACGCCACCAATCCGCGCTACGGCGAGATACTGATCAAGGTCATCGAAGAGAACCGGCTCTACCTGCTCGACGAGGCGGCCCTCGCAGGCAATATCGCACCGCCGCCGCCGCCGGCAACCGCTCCCGCCACCCCTGCCGTTCCGACGGTCGCCACTGTCGACGACGGGCAGCGTCGCCCCGTCGAACGTCCTTCGGCCGGTCGTCTCGCGTCGGAACACTCCGCAGCGAGAGTTGAGGAAAAGTTCGAGAAACCGGCCCGCAACACCTCGGACGATCTGACCGCGGCACTGCTGTTCCCAACTCGTCAGGAACCCTCCGGCGCAGAGGGCGCATCAATGCTCAAAGTCATGAACATAGGCGGCCATACGGTCTACAACAACAACGGCAGTCAGTTCATAATTGCCTCCGACGGCGAGACTTTCGAGAAGCTGGGCACACTGCTCGGCGTCACGGCAGGCCGTCTGCGCAGCTACAACGACCTCTCCGAGGGCAGTCAACCTACGGCCGGAACGTTCATATACATCAAGGACAAGGCCTCGCGCGGCGATCAGGACAACGGCCCTGTGCACGTCGTTTCGCAGGGCGAGACCCTCTGGTCGATTTCGCAGCTCTACGGCATCAAGCTCCGCCAGTTGGCCGGCATCAACAAAATGGAGACCTACTTCTCCCTCCGCCCTGGCCAGCATATACTGCTGAGGTAACCCCCGCGCCCCCTGCCCCGCAACTGGAAGCCGCCCGCCGCGCTTTCACTGCTTCGTACCCGTGCAAAAAGTCGTCCGCGCGCCGCACTGAAAAGCGTTGCTCACAGCCCCGCGTTTTCGCTGCTTCGCGTCCGCAAGCAGCCCCCCTACCCTGCTCACGCTGAAATGCATTGCTCGCGCACCCTGACTTAAAGGGCGTTGTTCTCAACTTCACGCAAAAAGTCGTCCCCGCGTTTTCGCTGCTTCGCGCCCGCGCAAAAACGTCCCCGCGCCCCGCTGAAAGCCGCGCCCCGCGCTTTCGTTGCTTCGCGTCTGAAAGCAGCCCCCCTACCCCGCTCACGCTGAAAGTCGCTGTTTCCTGCCCTTGGCTAAAACAGGCCTGTGATCGTTTCGCCCCATCTCAGATAGAGCAGCGTCCAGGCCAGAAAGCGGACGAACCGTCCGACGAACATGAATATGGCGGAAGAGACGGGCCTGATGCGATAGAACCCCAACCCGACGGCGAAAATGTCGCCCACCACGGGCAGCCATGCGAAAAATGCGAGCAGCACGCCCCAGCGGTCGATGCGCCGCTTCTGGGCGAGGAGTTTCTCTTCGGAGATATGCAGCCACCGCTCGATCCTGCTCCACTTACCCAGCCATCCGATGGCGTATGAACTCATGCCGCCAAGCCAGTTGCCGGCGGTGGCCACGACGAGCGACGTCCACGGATTGCCGCCCAGGGCGAGGATCCCGATCAACAGCACGTCCGAACTGAACGGGACAAGCGTCGAGGCGACGAACGACCCGACGAACAGTCCCCAGTAACCCAGGTTGATAAGCCAGTCGGCCATGTCTTTGCGCGAGCAGTCCTACTTGACGAGCCTGTTGGTCAGCGTGTCGGGAAATATGACCCACGGGGTGAAATTGCGGGCTTCGTCGAACTCCATCGTGGCGTAGGAGACGATGATCACCACGTCGCCCACCACCGCCTTGCGGGCAGCTGGGCCGTTGAGGCATATGGCGCCCGAACCGCGTTCGCCGCGAATGACGTATGTGTCGAGCCGCTCGCCGTTGTTGACGTTGAGCACCTGCACCTTCTCTCCCTCAATGAGGTTCGCCGCCTCCATCAGCTCCTCGTCGATGGCGATGCTGCCCACATAGTCGAGATCGGCCCCCGTGAGGGTCACGCGGTGTATCTTGGATTTGAGTACCTCTATATTCATTTGGACGTTGATTAAAATCTTTCTTTTGCCTCTCTTTGCTCCGCTCTCCCGTTACTTGACGCCACCATGCGCCTCGGAAGCGGGGTCAAAACAGCGTTCAAATAACTGCTGCCCGAAAATTCGATCAACTCCTGAACGCGATGTTATCTATTAACCGTACAGCCCCTGCCTGCACCGCCACGCAGCCCCGGATGGCCCTGTGATCGTCCCACCGCTCGACCTCCTGCAACGTGAGCGTGTCGACGATGTTGAAATATATCGTTCGCAGCAGTCCCGTGGCGTCTATGGCCTGCACGACATGGCTGCGCACCTCTGCCGGCGAGAGGCTACGGCCCAACTCGACGCCTTTCTGCAACGCCATATATATATAAGGTGCGGCGGCGCGATGTGCCTTGTCGAGCAGCAGATTGCGCGAGCTCATGGCCAGCCCGTCCGCCTCGCGGACAGTGGGACAGGAGACGATCTCGACCTTGTAGCCCAACTGCCCGACCATGGCCCTGACGACGGCCACTTGCTGAAAATCCTTCTCACCGAAATAGGCGCGATCGGGCTGCACAATGTCGAACAGTCGGCTCACCACCTGCGCCACGCCGTTGAAATGGCCGGGCCGCGAGGCCCCCTCCATCACCCTGGCCAAAGGCCCGAAGTCGAACTGTCGCGTGTCTGGCTTCGGATAGATCTCCTCCACCGACGGCACGAACGCCACGTCGACCCCCGCCCCTTCGAGCAGCTTCATGTCCTGCTCGGGCATACGGGGATAGCTCGCAAGGTCGGCAGGGTCGTTGAACTGCGTGGGGTTGACAAAAATGCTCGCCACCACCACGTCGCACTCCCTGCGCGCAGCCTCCGCCAGCGACAGGTGGCCACGGTGCAAAGCCCCCATCGTCGGCACGAAACCGACGGTAAGCCCCGCGCCCCGCGCCGCCAGAAAATCCCTCAACTCAACCGAATATTTCGCTGTTTTCATCCATGACATGTCTCTGCAGGGGGCAAAGGTAGAAACTATATATGAAAAAATAATATAAATTTTTATGCCGGTTGCGAAAAATTGTTTAGCTTTGTGTTATCGTAAAAACACAAAAGACATGAAAAACTTCATCTATCTGGCCTTTATGTCTCTCATTTTCAGTATGACGACATCGTGCAAATGCGACTCCCACAAGGGCGGAGTCAGCGGCGGATGGATCGTCGATCGCTTCGACGACGTCAAAATCCTGCGCTATAACGTCGACGGGTTCGACCGTCTGAGCCTCGGCGACAAACTTTATCTCTACTATCTGTCGCAGGCTGCGCTCAGCGGGCGCGACGTAATCTACGACCAGAATTGCCGCTACAATCTGGCCGTGCGCCGGACGCTCGAAGCGATGTACGAGGCCAATCGCGACGGTCACAAAACGGACAAAGAGGCCGACTCCACCCAGTGGCGGGCCTTCGAGAAGTATCTCAAAAAGGTGTGGTTCGCCAACGGGGTGCACCACCACTATTCGAACGACAAGTTCGCGCCCGAATTCGGCGAAAAATATTTCGACTCGCTTATCATGCTGACCCCAAGCAACATGCTGCCGCTCGACTATGGCGCGCAGGGCGAGCTGGTCAGGATGGTCAAGAGGGTGATCTTCGACCCTGCGTTCCTCCACTCGCGCCTCAACCAGAAGGCAGGGGTCGACATGCTGCTCTCCTCGGCCTGCAACTATTACGACGGCGTGACACAGCACGAGGCGGAGACGTTCTATGCCGAGATGATCGACCACAACGACCCGACCCCCGTCTCATACGGCCTTAACAGCCGTCTGGTCAAGGAGAACGGACGCATTTTCGAGCGCACGTGGAAGAGCGGCGGCCTCTACGGGGCGGCCATCGACAAGATCGTCTACTGGCTCACAAAGGCCTCCGAAGCGGGCAACAGCCAGCAAAAAGCCATACTGAACTCGCTGATCGCCTACTACCGTTCGGGCGACCTGCGCCGGTTCGACCAGTATAACGTCCTGTGGGTCAAGGATACCGTCTCGCGCGTAGACTTCGTCAACGGTTTCATCGAGGATTACGGCGACCCGCTCGGCCACAAGGCGTCGTGGGAGGCGATGGTCAACATCAAGGACGAGGAGGCCACGCGCCGCACCGAGATCATCAGCGAGGCGGCACAATGGTTCGAGGACAACTCGCCGATCGACGCCAAATACAAAAAAGAGAAGGTCAAAGGGGTGTCGGCAAAGGTAATCACGGCGGCCATACTCGGCGGCGACTGCTATCCGGCAACCCCGATCGGCATCAACCTGCCCAACGCCGACTGGATTCGCAAGGAATACGGCTCGAAGTCGGTGACAATACAGAACATAACCCACGCCTACGACGAGGCGGCCAGGGGTAACGGCTTCAACGAGGAGTTCATCCTGCGTCCCGAAGATATCAAGCGCAAGGAGCAGTACGGCCAGCTGGCCGGCAACCTCCACACCGACCTGCACGAGTGTCTCGGCCACGGCAGCGGCAAGATGGCCCTTGGCAAAAAGGGCGGCGAGCTCAAAAACTACGGTTCGACCATCGAAGAGGCGCGCGCCGACCTGTTCGGCCTCTACTACATTGCCGACCCGAAGATGATGGAGCTCGGCGTCGTCCCGTCGGAGGACGTATACAAGACCGAGTACTCCTCTTACGTCATGAACGGCATGATGACCCAGTTCTGCCGCATCAGGTTCGGCAAGGACGTTGAGGAGGCCCACATGCGCAACCGCAAGCTCATCGCCGAGTGGTGTTACGAGCGGGGGCAGGCCGACAACGTGATAGAAAAAGCTGTCCGCGACGGCAAGACCTACATCGTCGTCAACGATTTCGACAAGCTCCGTGCACTGTTCGGCGAGTTGCTGCGCGAGGTTCAGCGCATCAAGTCCGAAGGCGATTTCGACGCGGCCAGACATTTGATCGAGACATACGCCGTCAAAATCGACCCGACGTTGCACCGCGAGGTGCTGGATCGTTACGCGCGTCTGAACATCGAGCCCTACGCCGGATTCATCAATCCGGTCTACAAGCCGGTGATGGAGAGCGGCGAGATCGTCGACATCCTCGTCGAGTATCCCACCGACTACATCGGCCAGATGCTCGAATACTCCAAAAACTACTCGTTCCTGCCATCAAAAAACTGACCGCTACATAAACAAAAAGAACGCGCGCACCAAAAGGCGCGCTTTCTTTTTTACAGAAACTGCGGGCTAAGGCTTTTTATATGTCTCTGCCTATTGGTGCTGCATTCTTATATCCGGCAATGTAGCGGTTCTTCTTGTAATTTTTGACCGACTAAAAGTCACCAAAAGCCACGCCTGCATGACAAAACTAAAATTGTCGGAGATTAGCTTTTTCGATTGAATCCATCTTGAATGTTGGGCAGCAGACGGTGCGACGAGCGGAAGTCTTTGAGCACCCACGGCGATATTCCGGTTTGGGACATTCGATTCAATTATTGATAGTGTGTGGCTATATTGATACTCAATCAGTCAAAATACTGATTAAAACTAATCAGATCAACATACTCACTCATCGCGTCGCAGACCGATAACACCGACGACAACTTATCCTTGCGTTCCAGGTTCATACTTATCAGTACAAGTCATCTCTCAGCCGTGCATAACTGGCCAGCGAAGAGAAGAAACGGTCGCGAACCTCGCCGTACGGAGTTTCATTGGTTATCGACCTGAGGATGGATAGGAGCTGTGATTTTCGAAAGTATTTTTTTATAGAAAGCGGCAAAAATGATGCGGAAATGCGCCTTAAAATGATAGGGAGAGGGAATATATTTGTCGAATTAATGCATTGTTAGCTAGCATAAAACACTTATTATCCGTGTTTTTTTGCAGATTGTGCTTTGGCAAGGTTAAAAATCTATGTAAACCGCCGATTGTCTGAAAATAATTTTTGCAGAACGTGACATTCTAATATTAAAACCACAAACAAGTTAAGAATTGTTTGCCGGCAGTTGTTTAATTATTAACCGGCTTGTCATGCTTTACAACTGCAACCATCCGGTGCACGAGTTTTGCACGAGTGGTATTGAGAACAAGCATTTATTTTTGACTTTGGAAAGTTTGCGAATAGTTGGCGCGATGTCTGCCATACATACTGCGGCCATCCTTGCGAGTGGTTGCTGAGAAAAAATAGATTTCAGGGCAAAAAAGGCTGCCCAAACTTCACCATCGACATTCCGGACAATACACTCCATTATCCAGAACCTCACAGCAACTGCCTGTCTGCAAATACGAATACATACGAAAATCACGTTCCCTTTTCTTTATGTATTAACTAAGATACGCCAAAGGGATGAGCGTATCGGATATTTCGAGCATACCTATCTGTTTCGCTGACTGGTCTACGTTTATTCCGTATAGCTGCCCGCTGCCGCCCCTGTTGTTGTCGGCGGCAATACCGACCCCACCAGAGTTTTTTTAAAAGAAAACCTACCGTCGTCACCGGTATTCGTCCCGCCGTTCGAAAGGTTTATTCGGCATAGGCAATACGGTAACGCTCGTTGCCGTTGGTGTCTACCTGTTTGACACAGGCAAACTGAACGGGATCCTGTCATCGCTCGGCAAATCTTCGCAGATTATGGCACGAATTATGAAACAGACGCAGCGACTACTGATTGCGGCATCCGCTTTACAGCTCGCCAAAAAAGAAGCCTGCCGTGAAAAACAACAATTATCTGACAAATGAAGAACAAAAAGATCTTCATCATCGGCGTGGTCGTCGTCGCTGCTAATTGGCGCAGAGACAGCAACGATCGACACCAGAATGTCGGAGATCTGCCAATGGAGCAGTTAGTTGAAACCGTCAAACGAAAGTTGTTCGTGGCCTGTCTCAGCTCCGACCAACTCACCCTGCAAATAGAGCTTTTTACCTCAATCCCCGGAGTGGGTAAGGTTGTCGCACTGGCGATGATCATCGAAACCGAGGCGTTTACGAAGTTCGACAATCCGCGAAGTTTCAACTGCCACGCAGGTATCGCCCCGTTTCGCTATACCTCCGGAGACAGCATCCGGAGTAAGAATAAGGTTTCCCACCGTGCGAACAGGGACATGAAACGGCTGCTGCACATGACAGCCGTTTCTGTCCTTACCAAAAAGAGCAGCGAATTTCGCGAATATTACGACCGCAAAGTCGCTGAGGGCAAAAACAAGATGCTTGTTGTTATCAACGCCTTGCGGGCAAAGTTAGTCGCAAGGATGTTTGCCGTCATCAAACACGACAAGCCTTATATGCAATAGGCTAAAACAGGCAAAACAGGGTTTTGCCTGGAAACCAATTTCCACGGGCTAAATCTTTTTTGCTTTTTTTCGCATAAATGCTTGCATAAACCATAAAAATAGCAACTAAACAGAGGCCATAACAGCGTTGAAGGCGGATATGACAGTTTATGCGCCCTGAACCCTTTGGTGCATTCGGAACAGGAATACTCGCTAAAATATCCTCCCGAACAACCATACAACCCCATAAACCGCCGAAACTTAAATGTAATAAAATCATTATCGCCTAAATATTAACCGATTAAAATATAATTATTTTGTCCGTATTTTGAGCCAAAAAATAAAATATAGAAGAGATCCGAGGCGAGATTGACGCTCCTGTAACGTTTTTTTTGTTCATGTTTGTGCGCCGGTTATCGAAACTTCCCTATCTTTGCACTCGAAAGCAAGGATCAAGGCGGGTGGAACGGGATTACGGGTAGATTCGGGTAGCGCCGGCGTTTAGTCGGGCTTTACTCGACGCAGGAACAACCTGTATTAGTGACACTTACTATCTACGGGCCGCATCATGGTAAAGAATAGGGTTCGGGCTCGCAGTCACATGTGCGAACAAAAAACTACGGGGTAAATCTCTGTATTACAGGTGTATTTCCCCGCAAACTCCGGTAAGGGCATAAATGTCATAACTTGGAGCTATTTCTCGAAAGAAAGAATATTAAAAAACAATAGAAATGGACTTTGAAGGGTTGATTTACAGAGTTTTGCCGCAAGTGAAGGGGAGCAGTGCAAGAGGAGAGTGGGTCAAGCAGGAGGTGATTTTGGAGCTGCCCGGGGAGTTTAGCCGGAAGTTGTGCGTGTCATTCTGGGGAGACAGGGCCCAGGATTCGGCGAATCTGAAAGAGGGTGAGACGGTTACGGTTTCGGCCAATGTCGAGTCGAAGGAGTATAACGGCCGCTGGTATACGGAGGTACGGGCGTGGAGGGTTTCGCGCAAAACAGCAGATAGTCAGAGTGTTCCGCCTGCCGATCTGCCTCCGTTCGCGGTCGGCGACGAGCCGCTGCCGCCTGCGGCGAAAGAGGAGGTCGACGACCTGCCGTTCTGATGGTCAGGGAATGGGAAAAAGTAAAGATAGATGGTTGACGGTCAGACGGTTGCTCGGGCAATACGTCACGTCGACATTTTTGCTTTTTCTTATCCTTTCGGCGGCGCTGTGGTACGTCACCAAGTTGGGGTATAACTATACGGCCGAAGTTCCGATCGACGTTTCGGTAGAGAGTAATGCCCAGACTGTCAAATGTATGGCAGAAGGGAGCGGCTATCGGCTATTCATGTTGCGCAACTTCCCGAGCCGGTCGATAAGGCTGTCGCTCGACGAGGTGAACGCCACCGAATCGCCGACAAACAAGGGGATGTATATCATCGATCCGCTCTCGCTGCAAAATGCCATATCGCTGCATTTCAATAACATAAAGCTCATCTCGATAGAGCCGTTGCCGGAGATCGAGCCTAAAGAGTAGCCATGTTGAAGGTCGGGATCACAGGGGGGATTGGGAGCGGCAAGAGCGTGATCTGCCGCCTTTTTTCTATGTTGGGCGTCCCTGTTTACGATTCGGACGCGCGGGCTAAAGAGCTGATAAATAGCGACTCGCAGCTCATGGCAGCCATCACCGCCGTGTTCGGCCCGCAAAGCTATCTTGCGACGGGACTGAACAGGGAGTATGTCGCGCGGCGTGTTTTCGGCAATCAGGCGATGCTGGCCAGGTTGAACGGGCTGGTGCATCCGGCTGTGTTTAAGGACTTTGAAGCGTGGGCACAGCGACAACAGGCGCCATATGTCATCATCGAGAGCGCCATCTTGTTCGAGAGCGGGCTGACCTCGCGGCTCGACCGGACGGTACTTGTCGACGCGCCGCGCGAGGTGCGCATGGAGAGGGCCATGCTGCGCGATGGCGTTGACAGAGAGAGCGTTGAACGGCGGATGGAGGCGCAGGGCGCGGACAAACCGCCGACCGATCACATTATCGACAACGGCGGCGAGGCGATGGTGTGGCCGCAGGTGATCGCAATAGATAAAGAGTTGAGAAGATGAGTTTTAGCGATAGCGCGTCGAAATTTCCGGAGCTCCCTAAGCTTCCGGAGTTCCCGTGGTTCCCAGACTTTCCTGACTTTCCTGACTTTCCGGCGGTGATGGCGATTGTCAACGTCACGCCCGATTCGTTTTATGCCGCGAGCCGGACGATGGAGGGAGCGGCAATTCGCGAACGGGTGCAAACGGCTCTGGATGAGGGCGCTGCTATTCTTGACGTGGGGGGGTACTCTTCACGCCCCGGCGCGGAGGAGGTATCGGTCGAAGAGGAGTTTGCCCGCCTCGCACGCGCAATGGAGATTGTCAGGGGCGATTTCGGCAGTGTAAATGTATCAATTGATACATTTATGGGTTCTGTCGCGCGCCGAGTAATAGAACGATACGGCCCCTGCATCGTTAACGATATTTCAGGCGGCGAGCTCGATCCCGAGATGATTGACGTGGTGGCTGAATATAATGTACCATATATTACAATGCATATGGTCGGAACGCCGCAAACAATGCAGCAGCATGTCGATTACGACGATGTAACCGATGCGGTTATTGCATTCTTTGACAGAAAGTTAGCCCAATTAGACGCTCGCGGGGTAAAGCAGGCCATAATAGACCCCGGATTCGGCTTTTCGAAGACGACCAGGCAAAATCACGAGCTGTTGCAAAACATGGACCGTCTGCTTTGTTTCGGGCGGCCTGTTTTAGCAGGGTTGTCGCGCAAAAGCATGATATACAAGCCGTTGAAAACTGATCCGCAGCGCTCTCTCATCGGAACGGCAGCCATGAACTGGGAGGCGCTACGCAAAGGTGCATCCATTCTCCGCGTGCACGACGTTAAAGCCGCAGCGGATGTGATAAATCTATATAAATACCACGTAAACAGAGACTTATAAAAACATGACATTAAAGGAAGAGATAGAGCGCAGACGGACGTTTGCCATTATCAGCCATCCGGATGCGGGCAAGACGACGCTCACCGAGAAACTGTTGCTGTTCGGTGGCGCCATACACGTTGCGGGGGCAGTCAAAAGTAACAAGATCAAGCGCGGCGCAACGTCAGATTTTATGGAGATCGAACGGCAGAGGGGCATCTCGGTGGCTACGTCGGTGATGGGGTTCGAGTATGGGGACGTGAAGATCAACATACTGGATACCCCTGGACATGAGGACTTTGCGGAGGACACCTATCGGACGTTGACGGCTGTGGACAGCGTTATCATCGTTATCGACGGGGCGAAGGGGGTCGAGACGCAGACGCGCAAACTGATGGAGGTGTGCCGGATGCGAAGTACGCCCGTGATGGTGTTTATCAACAAGTTGGACCGTCCGTGCAAGGATCCTTTCGACCTGCTGGACGAGGTCGAAAAGGAGCTCCGGATCGGGGTGCGGCCTCTGACATTTCCGATCAGCAGCGGCCCGACGTTCAAGGGGGTTTACAATATATATGAGAGCAACCTGTCGCTGTTCCTGACGGGCGAGCGGCAGACGGCGGACGCCGAGACGGTCGACATTGCGCTCGACGACCCGCGGCTGAACGACTACATCGCCCCTTTCGCAGCCCACCTGAAAGACGATCTGGAGCTTGTCGACGGGGTTTACGAGCCGTTCGAGCGCGAGGAATATCTTGCCGGACGGCTGGCCCCTTTGTTTTTTGGCAGCGCAATCAACAACTTCGGCGTCAGAGAGTTGCTCGACACGTTCATCAAAATCGCCCCCTCGCCGCGCCCCTCGACCACCGAGCAGCGCACCGTCGGGCCCGACGAGGAGAAGATGACCGGCTTCATCTTCAAGATCCACGCCAACATGGACCCGAACCACCGCGACCGTCTCGCATTCTTGAAGATTTGTTCCGGCATTTTCGAGCGCAACAAAGCCTACATGCACGTTCCGAGCGGCAAACTGATGAAATTTTCCTCGCCAAACGCCTTCATGGCCGAGAAGAAATCGATCGTCGACGAGGCCTATCCGGGCGACATCGTCGGGCTGCACGACGCGGGCAATTTCCGCATCGGCGACAGTTTTTCGGAGGGCGAAAAGTTGCGTTTCACCGGCATTCCGTCGTTCTCGCCCGAATTGTTCCGCTACATCGAGAATGGCGATCCGCTTAAATTCAAACAGTTAGCCAAAGGGCTCGACCAGCTGATGGACGAGGGGGTTGCCCAGCTCTTCGTCAGTTCGCTCAACGGACGCAAGATTGTCGGCACGGTCGGGGCGTTACAGTTCGAGGTGATCCAGTACCGGCTCGAACACGAGTACGGGGCCATCTGCAAGTGGGAACCCATACAAATTTACAAGGCCTGCTGGCTCCAAAGCGACAACCGCGCCCAGCTCGACGACTTCCTCCGTCGCAAACACACCAACATGGCCGTCGACAAGCACGGCCGTCTGATATATCTGGCCGACACCTCATACGCGCTCCAACTCGCCGTCGAAAAATTTCCGGATATACGGTTTTTGTTCACATCGGAGTTTTAGAAAGTTGAACGTCAGGGCTTTTCGGGCCCTGACGTTCAACTTTTTACAGGATAATCCCGCCATCGAGACGGCGCAGGAGACGGCGCGGGAGGGGTTTGTACTCCGGATAGTCGTTGCGGTTGGCGGCGAGATGGTCGAGCGCGCCGCGCAGGAGCATACGCGCCTGTGAGCGTAATACATTGACGGCAAGGGCAATGTCGCGCTCGGAGGCCGGCTTGATGTACTGAGCCGAGGCTTTGACCGCGCCCATGCTGCCCAGGCGCAGGATGCTCGTCTGAAGCAGTAACGCCTTGATCCACAAAGAGAGGGGAAGTTTGAGATAGTTGGCGACGAACTGCTGATAGCTGCCCTCGCCGAGGGCATCGTAGAGGTCGCTGCCGAGGGCGGGTTGCAGGAGGGCAAGCTGGGCGACAAGAATAGTATTGACGTCGATCAATGGCCGGTTGTTGCCTGCGAGGTCGAGCCCGGTCAGCTGTGCAGCCTCTTCGGGCGTTAACAGTAGGTTGCTCATGATTTTTGTAATAATTGAGATAAATAAAGCTGTTGCGTCGCATCGGTCGGATCGTAATCGAGACCGTCGTCCTTGCGCGCCTCCCACACCTTCATATACTGCGGGTTACTCTTGGTCGGGGGGATGTTGATGATGTCGAGCGACGAGGCGTCGAGCGAGAGCATCTTGCCGATCACGCAACGGAGCTGTTCGAGCATCTCCTCCTGCTGCGGTAAGATGATGGTATTGAGCGCAATCTCGTATTCGTAGGTAACCCTTTCCGCGCTGAAACCGGCCCCGTAATCGAGGCCGCTCAATGTGCGGAACCACGAGTGGGCGACGACGATGTCGTCGGTGGCCTGCGAGTGGAGACTGCGCCAATCGCCTTCGGTAGAGGTGGTTATGGGTATGAACTTGGAATTTTCCTGCCCCGATGCATCCTTGACGACGAACATTACCTGTCCGGGCCGTCCGGCAAACTTGCTCTCGGCGTTGCGAACGATCTCCGAGGCCTGCCGGTCGCTCTCGACGCTGCCGTCGAGGATCATGACGCCCGACATCTGGAACGAATTGTCGAGGCGGCTGATGTTCCATCGGTCGGTCTTGTAAGTTATTGAGCAGGCGTTCATTCCGGCTACATACGACGGTACGCCGTAATGCTCCATCATCGGTTCGTAGCTCTTGAAATGCACCATCGAGCGCATCGTCCCGTCGCGCGAGGCGGCAAAGGATGGGTACAGCGGAAGCCGCTTCATCTCTTTGGTAGTGAAGCGGTTCCATTCGCCGTGCAGGATCGCCGAGTTTCCGTCGCGCGACAGGCGGCAGGTCGAGGCGTCGTGGTGGAAAAACGACAGGAACGAGCCGCGGCCATCGGTCACCACCTCCATGAATGCGTTGCCGAACAGCAGTTTGTCGAAAGCCAGCCGCCGGAAAACCTTGCGCAGGCTCTCGCCGCGACCGTTGGCCGTCCGCACGAAATCGGCCAGAGCAGCCGACCCCGAGGCATACGAAAAACCCTTGCCGGATATGTAATCGGCTTTGTCATTGAGGATTCGGCGGTGGACGGTCGAGCGTTGGGCCATTTGGAGCAGCGTCGCAGGGAACATATTGTCCTCGCCCCAACGCCAGAACATCTCGCTCGTCGCCGTGGCGGCAGGGGTCCAGATAAAGGGCTCAGTGCGCGAGTTGATCACATGTATCTGATTTGTTTTCATACTGTTAGAGTATTAAAGCAGCATTTTTACGTTCCCAGAGTAATCCGTGAACGTAAAAATGTCACATTAGTTACAAAATCCAACTCGGAACATCACCCGTAAATGGCCTGAACAGGGCGCCGTCCGACACCGCGAGGGTCAATGTCCGTATCGGCGTATCAAGCGGCGCGGCTCCCGACGCGCCATTGACCTCGGCCAGCCTGAGCGCGCTCTCCGTTCCGAGTTCGGGGGAGTAGCCCGCCAGCAGTCTCTCGCCGGAATTGGTCTCCAGCAGCGCCACGATCCCTTCACAACGGGCCGCGAGCGCAGAGATGGCCATACTCTCCTGAACGCCAAGTCCTTCGACAGCTATCGTCAGGCGATGCTCCACTGTGAATACTCCGTCACGCAGGGTGGCCGTCTCGCTGAGCAATCCCTGATCCTCAGGGAGTTCGAAAGAACGGAACTCGTAACCGTCATTGAGCGTGATCGCGCTGAAAGAGGCCGTGCGACGGACAAAGCGGGCCGACACAACCCCGGCCGCATCGACAAGCGCAAGCCGACGGAGGCCGCCGTAGCGCTTGCTGAAGCTCCGCAGGTAACCGATAGTCAGCATAGCGGCGGGCGGTTAGGGAATCCACGCGAAGGTGATCAGCTCGTCGAGCAGGAAGTCGCAGCCGGCCATGAAGATAGCCCTCTGGCGGTTCTGCATCTCGTCGGGGTTGTACCACATGCGCACCTCCGTTCCGGGGAAGTCGGAGGTGTTGACGGCCAGCGTCAGGTTGCGGCGGTCGGTGAGCAGCGCGAAGGTCTTGGGCATGTCGGGCAGCGGGGCGAGATATTTCGACAGCTGCACGTCCACAACCGGTATGCCGCGGAAAAACAGGCCGTTATGCCCGTTCTGGCGCGACAGCCAAGCCGAGTCGAGCGCGGCTTTGTCGAGCGTCGCCTCATACTCCGAGCAGAGGTCGGAAGTGGCGAAGATCACGAGGTTGCCCTGCGATTTGAGCTCTTTGAGCGCGGCGTGAGAGGCCTCCAGCATGTTGGCGAAGAGCGACTCGATCCTGTTCGGGTCCTCTTCCACCTCAGGGTCGGTCGGGTCGTACTGCATATAGGTCATCCCGTTGTCGAGCGCGGCGAGGATGCGGTGAAGAAAACCGTCGAAAGTGTTGTAACCCAGGCTGTCGGCGCGGGCCGTGTTGCCCACCCACATGGTGGCGCGGATGCTCTCGGCGATCGACTCCTTGAACAGCGCTGTCTCCGCCGCCTCGAGCTCCGTGCCCGACAGATCGTCCATGTTGACGTCCGCGCGGCCCGCAATGTTCTCATACACAAGGTTGAAGTAGTCCTGTGCCGAGTAGCCCGTCTCGGCCTTCACCTGCGCAAGTTCCAGCGCCTTCTGCACTTTGTCCGACTGCACGCCGTTCCATCCCGTCGAGCTGTATTTCTGCAAAATGTCCCCCGAACGTTTCCACATCCTCAACGTCGTCGGCGCCGGAACGTTATACAACACCCTGACGCCCAGCGCATCAGCCTCCTTGCCCGTCAACATCGGGCGAAAAAAGACCGCTTCGAGCTCCTTGCCCAAATAGATCTTCGAATTTTCGATCTTGCTCATTGTCTTTTGATTTTTAATTGGTTACAGGCCTCGCTCGTGCGAGGCTTTTGTCGTGGCTTGCGGGCGGTCATGCAAATGCGAAAACTGCCCGCGCAAACCGTAGTTGCCGCTGATGTGGAGCGAACGGATGAAAATCCTCCGTCGAGAGAAATACCACCGAGGTGCTGCCGTCGGGGAAGTCCAAGTCGCGCCGCTGCACGGGATAGAACTGGATGGCAGTCTGTTCACCCCACCGCGCCCTCACCGCCTCCTCGGTCATGGTGAACGTGTCGACCAGGCCGGTATCGACCAGTCGCCTGTTACGGGCTGCGTGCACCCACTGCGGCCCGTCGTCGACTATTTCGACGACGAGCCGCCCCTGCTCTTCGCCTCTGCGCCAGCCGTCTGCGCTGCGTTCGACCGCCACCAGCCGCACCGCCCCCTCTACCAGCAGACAATCCTTGTGTTCGACGCGCGCCACGTGGGGCTGCGCGTTGAACCCTGGCTCGCTGTTGACGAGGTCAGGATCGCCGAACAGCTTCAAATTGCGCGCGCTCAGCGGCAGCCGCAACACCACCCGCCTGACGGCAGCCACGTCGGGGTTGTAAACCCGCTCCGAAGAGAAGTTCAGCTTCAACAGGCTCTCGTCCGGCAGCATGTCGGCCTGGAGATCATCCAGATAGAATTTCATAACGTCCCCTCCCTCCTTTTGCGGAACGACATGGTCAGTATTTCGGGCAATCCTTCGCGCAGTTCCACATTGTTGGCCATAACATCCACCCGTTCATAGCTTTGCGTTGCGCGATCGAACATCCATACCCGCTCCGCCGACACTATTTGCATCAGCCACCGCAACGTCTCCCGTCGCTGATAGCCGGAAACCAGCGTCAGCGTCTCCTCCCCCTCCGGCGCCACATTGCTTCGCTGCGCCACGGGGAACGTGAAGTGATCCACAGCCCCGAACGGGTTGAGCCAGCACACCCGCCGGCCCTGCGCCGCGCTGTCTACAATCCGGTAATAGCGCGTCATCACCTGTCCGTTAGGCAGTTGCAGCAGCAGCGTCATCGTGTCGAAATCCTCCGGCGAGCCCCCCGCGAGGATCATCTTTGCCTGTGCATCGGCCATATTCAGATGCAGCGCCACCAATCCCTTATAGGTCATGCCGCGCGCCAACTCCACCGGCAACTCGCCCAGCTCGCCGTCGAACACGGCCGAGCAGATCGCCTCGGCGTGAGGCCCGTCGCACACCATCGCCAGTTCGTCGCACTCGTCCCACGCAATCGGCCTCCCCTGCGGCCCCGACGAGAGCTCCTCCCCCACGGCCCGTCGCTCCCTTGCGATAAGCAGGTCGCACAAAGGCGATCGTATCCATTCGACGGAGGGGTCGAAACTGTATATGTCGATATAGATCATGGCCACCCGTCCGTACATCGACGCGAAAGCCGTCGATGCGCCCGTGAGCGGTTTCACATCGACCATCCGCCACGCATACCGCGACACGTCGAGCATCTGCGACGACCTTCCTGCCCTGAGTTCCTTCACTCCCAGCAGAATGTCCCCGTCGTCGCCATCGAATATCTCTACCCTGCAACCGCCGTCGATCCCTTGCAGAAGGTACGACGTTCCCCCAGCCATCCCGTTCAACAACTTCGGGACAGCGCCAAATGTCACTGCCATAATTTTTTCAGATTATTGTGTCACCACGAGCGAAGTCGATTATTTTACTGTTGATTGACGTAGATCGTCCCGACCTCGAATGTTGCCTCTATCGACAGTTCGCCGCGGTGGGTGAGCGTCTCCTCGGCACAGAGGATTTTAAGATTTTCGGCGGCAAAGATAAAATCGTTTAACGGCAAAGCGTTGCATATCGCCGCGGCGTCCTGTTCGAGCTGTGCCCATACTGCGTCGTGATCGTCCGCCCCGGGCAGCCTCAGCAGC
>JAIRQC010000105.1 GCA_031256675.1 Rikenellaceae bacterium | reverse complement strand
GTGGTATCCGTGCTGGCGTGGCGCGGCGGACGGACATACTGCAACACCGTCTGCCCCGTGGGGACGATACTGGGATTCTTCTCGCGCTTCTCGCTGCTCCGCCCGACGATCGACATTGAGAAGTGCAACGGCTGCGGCCTCTGCGCCAGAAGTTGCAAAGCATCGTGTATAGATTCCAAAGAGCATCGGATTGATCTGGGCCGCTGTGTAGCCTGCATGAACTGCATCGGAACGTGCAATCGCAATGCGTTGAAATACGGCATGAAACAATCTTCCAAACCGCAAAACCATTCGCGCCGCAACTTTCTGTCGATCGTGGCGTTGCTGGCCTCCGTCGGGGTTGCCCGGGCGCAGGACGAACTGGACGAACTTGCCGACGGCGGTCTGGCCGACATAGAGGAGAAGAGGGCCCCCAGGCGCGACGCCTACATAATCCCGTCCGGGGGCGAGAACCACCGCCATTTTGCGGCCCACTGCACCGCCTGCCAGCTCTGCGTCTCCTCATGCCCGACCCACGTGCTGCGCCCCTCGACTGCGCTCGAGCGGCTGATGCAGCCCGAAATGTCCTACGAGCGGGGTTACTGCCGTCCGGAGTGTACGCGCTGCTCGGAGGTCTGCCCGACGGGGGCCATAAAACGGGTCACGACCGCCGAAAAGTCCTCCACACAGATAGGTCACGCCGTATGGGTCGCCGAGAGGTGCATTGTAAACCGTGACGGCGTCTCCTGCCACAGCTGTGAACGTCGCTGCCCCGCGGGGGCTATTCAGCTGGTTGCCAACAAGTCGGCCCCTGCCACGGATCCCAAAGCGCCCAAAATACCCGCCGTCGACGTTGAACGCTGCATCGGGTGCGGCGCCTGCGAGAACCTGTGCCCCGCCCGCCCGTTGAGCGCGATCTACGTCGAGGGGCACCAGAGGCACAAAACCGTATAGCCGGCCTCCGACAGCAGGGAGCCATGCAACGAGATCGCGCGGGAAGTAATTTAATTTTTAGACAAGCTAAAGCTATGGACGAGGGTAAGAAGGATATAGGCCGCAGGGATTTTCTGAGAGCGCTGGGCGCAGGGGCGGTTGTGTCGACCGCCGCGCTGTACGGTTGCAAGCCGCGGCGGAGCGTCGAGGGCGGCGTGACGACGGCGGGCGAGGCGCCGACCGACAAAATGACATACCGCACCAATCCCCACTCCGGCGACAGGGTGTCGCTGCTGGGTTACGGCTGTATGCGCTGGCCGATGAAGCCCAAGGCCGACGGGTCGGGCAACGAGATCGACCAGGAGGCTACCAATGAGCTGGTCGACTATGCCATTGCTCACGGGGTCAACTACTTCGACGTTGCGCCGCCCTACATTCAGGGGTTGGCCGAGCAGGCTACGGGCATTGCGCTGAAACGTCACCCGCGCGAAAAATTCTTCATCGCCACCAAGCTCTCCAACATGGCCGACAACCCCAGGATCCGCAGCTTCGAGGGGTCGCGGGCTATTTATATGCAGTCTTTCAAGAGCTTGCAGGTCGACCATATCGACTATTACCTGCTGCACAGCCTGGGTACGTTGCAGGGCGTGATGGAGCGTTTTATCGACAACGGGATGCTCGATTTTCTGATGCGCGAGCGCGAGGCGGGGCGCATCCGTAACCTCGGTTTCTCGTTCCACGGCGACATCGAGGCTTTCGACTACCTGCTGGCTAGGGACATGCAGTGGGATTTCGTGCAGATTCAGCTCAACTACGTCGACTGGAAGCACGCTTCGATCGGGCGGAACTTCAACGCCGACTATCTGTACAGCGAACTGGTCAAGCGCAACATACCGGCGGTGATCATGGAGCCGCTGCTGGGCGGTCGCCTCTCGAAGTTGCCCGAACACCTGCTGGCTAGGCTCAAGGAGGCGCGGCCTCAGGACAGCGCCGCCGCGTGGGCTTTCCGTTATGCCGGCACGCCGGAGAATGTGCTCACGGTGCTCAGCGGCATGACCTATATGGAACATTTACAGGAGAATATACGTATCTACTCGCCTTTGGAGCCGCTTACCGACGCGGAGCGTGCGCTGCTCGAGGGCGAGGTGGCGGAGCTCTATGCAAGGTATCCGATGGTGAACTGCACCACGTGCAACTACTGTATGCCGTGTCCGTATGGCATTGATATTCCGAGCGTTTTCGCCCATTACAATCGCTGCGTGAACGAGGGCAACGTGTCGAAAAGTTCGCAGGACGAGAATTATCGCCGCGCCCGGCGGGCGTTTCTGGTCGGCTACGACCGCAGCGTGCCCGCGCTCCGTCAGGCCAACCACTGCATAGCCTGCGACATTTGCGTCTCGCGCTGCCCACAGCGCGTGCGCATCCCGCAGGAGATGAGCAGGATAGACAAGTTTGTCGAACAGCTTAAACAGGGATTGGAGTTTTAGGGATGAAGACTCGGCGATACCGTCCGGCTGTTTAACGAACGGCTGTCTTCATGTCGGCCATGCGGCTGCGGCTGCGGGTGCGGTTGCGGACGAGACTTTGGCGAACGATTTGACGGCGAGCTCCCTGCGCGATTTTCCGGCGCGGATCGAGGCGCTATTCAGCCTGCGCACTTTTCCGGAGCTGGTCAAGGTGCTGTTCAGTCCGCGCAACTTTCCGGCGCGGCTTGTCGGACTGAAAGGCGGCCCTGCACGTCGGGCGGCTGCGGCTGCGTATAGGGGCGAGGCAGACGCGGGAGAGGATTTCGGCAGGGGGCGTCCGGCGCGTCACAAAAAACGCCGCGGGCGGATTTTTCTTGTCATCCGGCCCTTTCATCCACTCATTGTCAGGAGCAACTTGTGCGGACGGCGAGAACGCAAGCGGCCTTGCCGAGCAAGGCAGGCAGCCCTTCGCAGTCCGTAACCCGCGGCTGCGAAGGGCTGCCAATCTTCGCCTGCGACTCACAACCTTCGCTGGCTACGGGCTGAAAGATGGCGACCTACAGCCACTCTGACGGTCGGTCGGGAGCGTCCGGCGCGAAGATCACAGCAACTCCAACGCCCGTTCGAGGCCGAGGCCGCGCGAGCCCTTTATTAATATGGCATAGCCGGTCAATGGCGAGGCGTGCAGGTGGGTGGCCAGCGCGTCGAAGGTGGGGAAAGTGCGGATTTTTTCGCCGTCTGCCGCCGGTGTTTCTGCTGCTGGTGTTCCTGCTGCCGATTCTGTCGCGGCCTCTGCTGTTGCCGCCGCCGCGAAGTTCTCGCCGACCAGCAGTGCGAGTTCTGTCGGCGCGGCGGCCACCTGCCTGATTATGGCTGCATGTTCGGCTGCCGAGTAGTTGCCGAGCTCGAGCATGTCGCCGAGGATCACCGCTTTGGGGCGGGGGAAAGGCTCCCGCGCGAAGTTGTCCAGCGCGGCGGCCATGCTCGACGGATTGGCGTTGTAACAATCGGCGACGATAGTGTTACGGGCTGTGACGATGCGTTGCGACCGCCTGTTGTCGGGGGCGTAGGAGTTCACCGCGGCAGCTATATCATCCTCACTCACACCGAAATACTCCCCGATGGCCACGGCGGCCGAGATATTGTGGCGGTTGTAGTCGCCAACCAGTTGCGAGGTCACCTCCCGTCCGCGCCAGCGAACCGCCGAGCCGTCGGACGGTTCGAGGCATGGATAGCCGACCGTTTTCAGCCCTGGCCGTTCGGCAATCATCTGCGACAGGGTTGCATCGCCAGAGGCATAAAAAGCCGTCCCGCCCGCAGAGGCCAGATAATCATACAGTTCGCCCTTGCCGTGCCGCACGCCCTCCTCGGAGCCGAAGCCTTCGAGGTGGGCGCGTCCGACGTTGGTTATCAGGCCGTAATCGGGTTGGGCGATGGAGCACAGCAGTGCGATCTCGCCCTGTGCGCCGGCCCCCATCTCGACTACGCCCATCTCCGTATCGCGCGTCATGGACAGCAGTGTCAGCGGTACGCCGATATGGTTGTTGAGGTTGCCGCGGGTAACGGCGACCTTGAAGCGGCGGGCCAGCACGCGGGACGTCAGCTCTTTGGTGGTGGTCTTGCCGTTCGACCCGGTAATGGCGAGGATCGGGATGGCCAGTTGTCGACGGTGACAGGCGGCCAGCTCCTGCAACGTCGTCAGCGAATCCCCGACCACGATAAAGCGGTCGGAGCGGCCGGCCAACTCAGGATTGTCGACCACCGCCCATGCCGCCCCTGCATCAAGAGCCTGCGTCGCGAAGCTGTTTGCGTCGAACCGTTCGCCCCTGAGCGCGAAGAACATGGCCCCCGGGGTAATGCTCCGCGTGTCGGTCGACGCACCCGTGCAGGAGAGGAATATTTCGTAAAGTCGTTCGACAGTCATTTCTATATACTTAGGCGTCGCTTCGTTTCACTCCGCTTTGCTCTGCATGACATTTTTATTTAGCGACAAATGGCTGACAGCTGATGATCAAACAATTAGTCACTTCTCATTTGCCTGTTCGCTGTTCGCCCGCCGGCGCACTGGCAACTGCGCTGCCCGCCGCTGACAGAGCTTGATTATTCATCGCATATTATTTTTTATGGTGCTATTTTTTTTTTGTGCGGCCTGGCGGACCAGGGCCGGCAGCCCGCAGCCGGCGGAGGGCTGCTCTGTCGCCTCGGCTCCTGTCGCAACCTCCGCCGGCTGCGGGCCGAAAACCGAAACCACTCCCTGTTACCTCACTTCTCATTTGCCTGTTCGCTGTTCGCCCTTCGCTGCACTGGCAACTGCGCTGCCCGCCGCCGACATGGCTGCTCTGTCGCCTGAGGCTCCTGTCGCAACCTCCGCCGACTGAGGGCCGAAAATCGCATCGCAGTAACGTCGGTGGGCAGCGAGAAGTGACAAATTGGTTACAAGTTGCAAGTTATAAATTTCAAGCGACAAATAGCTAATAGTTGATAATCAAATAATTAGCCGCTTATTACTCGTAATTAATAACTAAGATTAGTCACTTGTCTCTCGTAACTATTAACTAAGAACTTGCCACTCGCAACTAAATAAATTTGTCTCCTTTGGCGTACTGCACGTTGTCGATGAACATTTTGATGTTCTGTTCGTGCTCGCGGCGGCAGATCATCAGCACGCCGTCGGCGCTCTCCACGACGATGTAACCCGCGAGCCCCTCGACAACCGCCAGACGGCCCTCGGGCAACTTGACGATGCAGTCGCGCGTATCGTAAGTCATTACATTGTCGCTCAATACGTTGCCGTTGTCGTTCTTGTCCGAGTACTGATAGAGCGAACCCCACGTGCCGATGTCAGACCAGCCGAAGTCGCTGATGCGCACATAGACGTTGTCGGCCTTCTCCATCACCCCGAAGTCGATCGAGATCGGGCGACACCCGGCATAGACGTTGTCGATGCTCGTCTGCTCGCGCCTTGTGCCGAAGTCGGCCTCGATGGTTTTGAACATTCCGTAAGTGTCAGGCAGATAACGCTCCAGCGCGGCGAGGATGTCGCTCGCCCGCCACAGGAATATGCCGGCGTTCCACAAAAATTCGCCGCTGGCGAGAAACACCTTAGCCATTTCGAGGTTGGGCTTCTCGGTGAAGGTCTTGACGCGATCGATGTGGCCCGTAGGGTCAGGCTGCTTGGACTGCTGAATGTAACCGAAACCGGTGTCGGGACGGTTGGGCGTTACGCCGATGGTCATCAGCACGCTGTTCGCGTGGACGAAATCGAAAGCCTGCTCCACCGACCTGACGAACTCTTTCTCGTTGAGTATCAGGTGGTCGGACGGCGTGACTATCATCTCGGCCTGCGGATTGACAGCCGAGATGTGGAACGCCGCGAAAGCGATGCAGGGGGCGGTGTTGCGTCCGACGGGCTCGCATAACACCTGTTCGGGCCGCAACTCCGGCAGCTGTTCCAGCACGAGCGACTTGTATGCGGCGTTGGTCACCACGAAAAAGTTCTCGTCGGCCACCACCGGCCTCAGCCGCTCGTAGGTCATGCGGATGAAACTTTTGCCCATGCCGAGGATGTCGAGGAACTGTTTGGGCATCGTCCGGCGGCTGATGGGCCAGAAGCGCGACCCGATGCCCCCGGCCATAATGACGCAATATCTGTTTTTGTCCATATATGTTTGGTTCGTATGAGTGTCCGCCTACAAAGATAAAAATTATTATGGAAAATCAAAAATAATTATTTGCCCCGACCATATATTATAATTATAAGGTATGTAAGCCTCGCAGGATGATCTCGCAGCTTTCGCGCACCTCATCTTCGGTGATGGTCAGCGGCGGCGAGATGCGGAAAGCGGTGTCGCAGAACAGGAACCAGTCGCTCATGATCCCCTCGCGGGCGAAGAGGCGCATCATGGCGAACATCCGCTCGCTGTCGCCCAGCTCGACGGCCATCATCAGCCCGCTGCGGCGAACCTCCCGCACCGCAGGATGGCTCCGTAAAAGCTCCTCGTACAGCGCCCACATCTGCTCGGCCCGCTGCCACAACCCGTTACGCATGATGTATTCGAAAGCCGCCAGCCCTGCCGCGCAGCACACCGGATGGCCTCCGAAGGTGGTGATATGGCCCAGCGCAGGCCGGGCGGTGAACAGTTCGGTCATGCTGCGCGGGGCCAGCACCCCGCCCAGGGGCATCCCGCCGCCGAAAGCCTTGCCCAGACATACCGCATCGGGGCGCACGCCGTATTTGATAAAGGCGAACAGTTCGCCGCACCGCCCGAAACCGGTTTGGATCTCGTCAAAGATGAGCATCGTCCCGCACTCGTCGCACCGCCGCCGCGCCGCTTCGAGCCATCCCCGGGCAGGCAGCCGCACCCCAGCCTCGCCCTGCACCGGCTCGACCAGCAGGCAGGCGGTGCGCCCGGTGATGAATTTCAGGTCGTCGAAACTGTTGAAGCGTATCTGCCGCGTATCGGGCAGCAACGGTCGGAAGGCGTTTTTCAGCTCCTCGCCCCCCATGACGCTCAACGCCCCGTGGGTCGAGCCGTGGTAGGCGTTGAGGCAGGAGATTATTTCGGTGCGCCCGGTGGCCCGTTTGGCCAGCTTCAACGCGACTTCCACCGCCTCCGCCCCCGAATTGACAAAGTAAAGCGAGTCGAGAGTAACTTCCGGCGAGGATTTATCCGACAGGGTTTTGGCGGATAAATCTCCGCTGTTAATAATTGCGGCCAGCCGCGCGGCATATTGCACCTGCGGCCGCTCGACGATCTCGCCGTAGACCATCACGTGCATATACTGTGCCGCCTGCCGCTGCACCGCCTCGACAACCTCGGGATTGTTGTGGCCGACGTTGCTCACCGACACCCCCGACACGAGGTCGAAATATCGCTTGCCCTCAGGGGTGTGTATGTAAACCCCCTCGGCCCTCGCCGCCTCTATCATCATCGGCGAGGGCGAGGTCTGGCCCACGTGTTGCAAAAATTGCCGGCGCAAAGTCATCTCAATCACTTGTCGTTAGTCGGTTGCTGTTTGCTTATCGCGTTGTTCGGCCTTGTGGAGCAAGGCCGGCTGCCGCGCCCTGCGGAGGGCTGCTCTGTCGCCTCGAGCTCCTCGCGCCCTCCGCCGTCTGCGGGCCGAAAATCACACCTCTGTTATCTATCTGCGCTGATCGCCCGCCGACTGCGGGCCGAAAATCATCACTTAATCACTATCTTCCTGTCCTGTTCCCCCGTAACCTCCATATGGACCCGCAACACATCGTCGGGCAATAACCCCTCGATGAGCTCGGGCCACTCGATGAGGCAGATCTCGCCGCTGTCGAGATACTCCTCGCAACCTATGTCGAGCGCCTCCTCGATGCGCGCAAGACGGTAGAGGTCGAAATGGTTGACGCAACTCCCGTCCCCTGCGCAGTAACGGTTGATAATGGCAAAAGTGGGGCTGACGACGTTGTCCGCGACCCCCAGCAACGCGCATATCTCCCGCACGAGGGTGGTCTTGCCCGCCCCCATCGCGCCGTACAACGCCGCCACAGGCCGCTCCCGAAGCAGCGGCGCCACCGCTGCGGCAGCCAGAGGCAGATCGGCCAGCCCGTCGACCCGAACGGTCACCATGCCTTGGGCTTGATGACGATGAACGGCACGATCATCTCTTCGAGCGAGATGCCGCCGTGCTGGAAGGTGTTCTTGTAGTAGCGCACGAACTGGTTGGTGTTGTTGGGGTAGACGTAGAAGTCGCGGTTGTAGGCGAAGACGTAGGTCGAGGTGATGTTCGAGCTGGGCAACTGCGCCTCCTCGGGATGGGTGACGACGAACATCTCCTTGGGGTTGAAGTTGAGGTTGCGCCCCGTCTTGTAGCGCAGGTTGGTCGAGGTCTCGCGGTCGCCGATGATCTTGATCGGGTTGTCGACGCGGATGGTGCCGTGGTCGGAGGTGATGATCACCGTGTGGCCGCGCTCGGCGAGCATTCGCAGCAGCAGGAACAGCTCGGAATGTTCGAACCACGAGCGGGTGAGCGACCGGAACGCCGCCTCGTCCTCGGTCAGGTCGCGGATTATCTCGGTCTCGGTGCGGGCGTGCGAGAGGATGTCGAGGAAGTTGTAGACGATGATCGAAAAGTCAGCCTCGAAGACGCGGTTGAGCCCCTCGTCGATCAGCCGCCGCCCCGCTTCGGGACGCACCAGCTTGTCGAAAGAGTATTTGTAGGTCTTGCCGTTGCTGCTCATCTGGCGTTTGAAAAACTCCTCCTCGTAGAGGTTCTTGCCCCCCTCATCGTTGTCGTTGAGCCATTTGTCGGGCATCACCTTGTCTATGCCCAGCGGCATCAGCCCTGCGAAGATGGCGTTGCGGGCATACTGGGTGGCCGTGGGGAGGATGCTGCAATAGAAATCCTCCTGCGTGATGTCGAACAACGGCTGCAGCAGCGGGGCCACCGACCGCCACTGGTCGTAACGGAAGTTGTCGATAAGCAGCAGCGTGGTCTTGGGCGAGGAGTCGACGATGGGGAATATCTGGCCCTTCATCAGGGTGTGCGACATGACGGGGGTGTCGGCGTCGCGCCGGTTGATCCAGTCGAGGTAGTTCTTGCGCACGAACTTGGCGAACTCGTTGTTGGCCTCGTTGCGCTGGAAGACGAGTATGTCGCGGATGCCCTCGTCGGTCGACTCGGTGAGCTCGATGTCCCATCCGACCAGCTTGCGGTAGATGGCGCACCAGTCGGCAAAGGTCGCGGCGCTGGCGAGCGAACTCGATATGGCCCCAAATTCGGCGCGGTAGTCGGCCGTGGTGTATTCGGTGACGAGCTGCTGCTGGTGGATGTTCTTTTTGATGGAGAGCAGGATCTGGTTGGGGTTGACCGGCTTGATGATGTAGTCGGCAATCTTGGCCCCGACGGCCTTGTCCATGATGTTCTCCTCTTCGCTCTTGGTGACCATCACCACCGGCGTGGTCGGGCGGATCTCCTTTATCCTCGGCAGGGTTTCGAGGCCGGTCATGCCGGGCATCATCTCGTCGAGGATTATCAGGTCGTAAATGTCGCTCTGCACCATCTCCAGCGCGTCGTAACCGTTGTTGCAATGCTCCACCCGATAGCCTTTGCCTTCGAGGAAAAGAATGTGCGGTTTGAGGAGTTCGATCTCGTCGTCCACCCAGAGGATCTTCGGCTTGTTTGTCATCTCGTTTTTGGTTTGGAAACGGTAGCAATCCGACGATGTTTCTGCGCTTTGCAGTACATCGCCGGAGTGTCGCAATTCCTGATTTCAAAGTAGAGACGCCCTATATGCCGATTTTTTCACTACAAATATGGGCTAAATCGGGGAAAAAACCAAAAAAAGCGGTCTTTTTATGTTTTTTTATTGAAAAAGCGTTGATTATTAGAAAATTTACTCTATATTTGCACGTAGTTTTACAGTAGGATTTGGAGCTCAACCAATTACAAATCTCAATAAATCATTACAGTCATGACAAAAGCGGATATCGTTAGCGAGATTGCTAAGAGCACAGGGATCGAAAAGGTTCTGATTCAGCAGGTCGTAGAGTCGTTCATGGAGGGGGTAAGGGGATCGCTCGCCAAGAAAGAAAATGTCTACCTGAGAGGCTTCGGCAGCTTCATCATCAAGAAAAGGGCAAAAAAGGTCGCCCGCAACATCTCCAAAAATACGACCATCACCATTCCGGCCCACAACATTCCGGCTTTCAAGCCCGCCAAGAGTTTTGCGACCGAGGTGAAATCGGCAAAATAGTTTTCAATCTTAATTTATTCTAAGCCATGCCAAGCGGTAAAAAGAGGAAGAGACATAAAATGTCTACCCACAAAAGGAAAAAACGTCTGAGAAAAAACAGACATAAAAAGAAAAAGTAGGACATTTTCGTGTCGACAATTGTGGGTCCGTTGTGTGAGACTGGTGTTTTTGTGCGGGTTCTGCCGACGGGCTTGACAGTTGCAAAATAACCTAAGGGCTTGGTTGCCCTTAGGTTATCTGTTTTTAGAGTTTGTTTTAAGTCTTCCCTGCGCGATATTCGGCCTGTCCCGTCGAACAGGCGCAGCCGAAGAACCTGAGCGAACCTTTGGATACTCCGGTAGGGACAGTGTCTGCCGGGGGTATCGTCCATATATATAAGGTATGAATAAGGAACTGATAATAAACGTAACCTCCAACGAGGTGACCATTGCGCTGACCGACGACAAGCAGCTCATGGAGCTTCACAAGGAGGAGTGCCAGACCGGCTTTTCGGTCGGAGACATCTATCTGGGTAAGGTGAAAAAGATAATGCCGGGGTTGAACGCGGCATTCGTAAATATAGGCTCCGACAAGGACGCTTTCATCCATTTTCTCGATCTGGGGCCGCAGTTCGCCGCACTGCAAAAGGTCATGGAGCGGCTCGGACAGCGCAAACCGGTGGATTTCAGCAAACTGAAACTCGACCAGCCAATAGCCAAAGGAGGCAAGATCGGACAGTATATCTCGAGCGGCCAGACCATTCTGGTGCAGGTGGCCAAAGAGGCCATCTCGACCAAAGGGCCGCGCCTGACCTCGGACGTCTCGCTGGCCGGACGCCACCTGGTGCTGATGCCATTCTCGAACAAGATCTCCTTCTCGCAGAAGATCCGCTCCAACCAGGAGCGCCGCCGCTTGCAGACCATCGTGCAGGGCGTGCTGCCGAAAAACTACGGGGTCATCGTGCGCACGGCGGCGCTGGGCAAATCCGACGCCGACATCGAGCAGGATATTCGCCGGCTGGTGACGCGCTGGGAGAGCGCCCTTGCCCGCGTGGCGGGCCAGAGCGCGCCGGCCCTGCTGTCGGGCGAGATGAGCCGCATAACGTCCATCCTCAGAGATATTTACAACGACAGCTTTTCGAACATAGTCTGCGACGACAAGAGCGTTTGCGACGAGGTGAAGGAGTATCTGCAATCCATCGCCCCGGGCAAGGAGAAGATCGTCAAGTTCTACAAGGGCTCCATGCCGATCTTCGACAACTTCGACGTATCGAAGCAGATCAAGTCGCTGTTCTCCAAGTACGTATCGCTCAAACGCGGCGCATACCTCATCATCGAGCACACCGAAGCGCTGCACGTGATAGACGTCAACAGCGGCAACCGCGCCAAAGTCGAGGACAGCCAGGAGAGCACCGCGCTCGACGTTAACCTGCAAGCCGCCGAAGAGATAGCCCGTCAGTTGAGGCTCAGGGATATGGGCGGCATCATCGTCATAGACTTCATCGACCTCCACCGCGGCGAACACCGCTCGGAGCTGGTCAAGGCGATGAAGGGTTTCATGGCCTCCGACCGCGCCAAACACACCATACTGCCCATTTCGAAGTTCGGCCTGATGCAGATCACGCGCCAGAGAGTGCGCCCGCAGGCTGCATTGCAGGTGACGGAGAGTTGCCCCACGTGCGGCGGCACAGGTGCGATCACCCCGACGGTGTTGATGGACAAGCAGATAGAGAACCAGATCGCCTACTTCGCCTCGGACAAGGGCCACAAGTTCCTGCATCTGGTGGTCAACCCGATCGTCGAGGCGTGGCTCCGCAGCGGGTGGCCCTCGTTGCGCCGCCGCTGGATGTGGCGTTACAAACTCCGCCTGCGCGTCACCTCGACCCAGTCGACCGGCTTCATTGAGGCGCGCTTCTTCGACAGGAACGGGAAAGAGTTAGAGTAAAAATGGCTGACGCTGCCGAAAAGGGCTGGGATAAAAATGGCTGACGCTGTCGGGACTGTTCTGTCGCTGCTCTCCGAGGGAGGGGGTTACGGGGAGTTTTCCGACCTGTACGACGCGACGCATACCGTTGAGGCCGCCTCGCTTTCGGGGTCGGCCTTCGCCGCGCTTGTCGCCCTGACCGCACGGGAGAAAGGCGGGGTGCACGTGGTGACGTCGGGCGACCGCGATGCGGCGGCATATCTGACCGGCGATCTCTACGCGCTGCTTGACCCGGAACGGGTGATGTTTTTCCCGACGGCGTATAAACGCTCCATAGAGTACGGTCAGGAGGATGCTTCGGGCATCATCCAGCACACGGCAGCCCTCGCGCAGGTGCGTAATGTTGTGGCGGGAGGGGTAGACAGTCCGAATTACCTCGTCCTGTCGACCTACCCGGAGGCGCTGGCCGAGAAGGTGGTCGACAGGGAGCAACTCGGCGACAATACGCTGACGCTCAGTAGGGGAGACAAGCTCTCGACCGAATTTCTGAAAGAGTTGCTCTCCGACAGCGGCTTCGAGAGGGTCGATTTCGTCTACGGGCCAGGGCAGTTCTCGGCGCGCGGCGGCATCGTCGACGTGTTCTCATACTCGACCAACCGCCCGTTCCGCGTCGATTTTTTCGGCGACACGGTCGACTCGATTCGCACTTTCGACCCTTCGACGCAACTCTCGATCGAACGGCTGGAGAGCGTGGAGATCGTCCCGAACCTCAAAAATCCGGAGATCGCCGACAGACGCGTCTCGCTGGCGACGTTTGTCGGCGAACGTGCGACATGGTGGCTCGTCGAGCCCGACCACACCCTCAAACGCATCGACCACATACGCCGTAAACTGCTGGCCGACAGCGACGTGCCGTCGCAGGTCGACCGGCGCGTCACCAGCGCAAAGGCATTTCTCGACGACACGCTGCACGCCCGCATCATCGTGAAAAACAACAACCTGAAAGGGCGCGCCGCGGAGGCAAAGGTAAATTTCGCCACCCTGCCGCAGCCCAGCTTCAACAAGAAGTTCGAACTGCTGGCCGAGGACATTGCCGCGAACGCCGAACGGGGCTACGCCACTTACATATTGTCCGAAAACAAGGCGCAGATCGAGCGCCTGACCAATATTTTTCACTCTGTCGGGCGGCAGGGCGTGGTGTTCCGCCCGCTGGAGCTCACCCTGCACGAGGGATTTATCGCCACAAAGGCCAAAGCGGCCCTCTACACCGACCACCAGATTTTCGAGCGTTACCACCGCTACCGTCTGCGGGGCGAACTCGACAAAAGCGAGTCGCTCACCCTCTCGGAGCTGAACACGTTGCGCACGGGCGATTACGTGGTGCATATCGACCACGGGGTGGGGCGTTTCGGCGGACTTGTGACGAGCTTCGAAGGGGGCAGGAAACAGGAGGCAATCAAGCTGGAGTACAGGGATAACGACGTGCTGCTGGTCAACGTCCACGCCATGCACCGCATAGCCCGTTACAAGGACAGGGACAGCGACCCGCCAAAGATCTACAAGCTCGGTTCGGGGGCGTGGCAGAAGATGAAGGCGTCGGCCAAACGGGCGGTGAAGGATATTGCCCGCGAGTTGACGGCCCTCTACGCCCGCCGCAAAGCCGCGCCCGGGTTCGCCTTTGCGCCGGACGGTTACATGCAGCATGAACTTGAATCGTCGTTCGAATACGAGGACACGCCCGACCAGCTCAAAGCCACCCGCGCCATCAAAAATGACATGGAATCGGCCCATCCGATGGACAGGCTCGTGTGCGGCGACGTGGGCTTCGGCAAGACCGAGGTGGCCATCCGCGCTGCGTTCAAGGCGGCCTCCGACCCGAAACAGGTGGCGGTGCTGGCGCCGACGACCATCCTCGCCTTGCAACACTATCGCACGTTCTCTCAGCGGCTTGCAGACTTTCCGGTGAAGATCGAGATGCTCAGCCGCGCCCGCACCGCCAAAGAGGGCCGCGAAATACTCGCCGAACTCGCCGCCGGACGCATAGACATACTCATCGGCACACATAAAATACTTGGCAGAGAGGTTAAGTTCAAGGATCTGGGGCTGCTGATCATAGACGAGGAGCAGAAATTCGGCGTGGGCAGCAAGGAGAAGTTGCGGCAGTTGAGCGTCGGCGTCGACACCCTCACCCTCACCGCCACCCCAATCCCGCGCACGCTGCAATTCTCGCTCATGGGCTCGCGCGACCTGTCGGTGATCTCCACCCCGCCCCCAAACCGCCAGCCGATACTCACCGAGTCGCACACCTTCGACGAGGAGCTGATCCGCGAGGCGGTCGACTTCGAACTCGCGCGACACGGACAGCTCTATTTCGTCAACAACCGCGTCGAAGAGCTGCCACGCATCGAGCAGATGATCCGACGGCTATGTCCCGGCGTTCGCACGGCTGCGGGCCACGGCCAGATGGAGCCCGCGCAGCTCGAACGCACCATCATGGACTTTATCTACGGCGAGTTCGACGTGCTCGTGGCCACGACGATCATCGAGAACGGCATCGACATCCCCAATGCCAATACCATAATAATCAACAACGCGCACTATTTCGGCCTGAGCGACCTGCACCAGATGCGCGGGCGCGTGGGACGCTCCAACCGCAAGGGGTTCTGCTATCTGCTCACCCCGCCCGACGAGATGCTGACGCAGGACGCCCGCCGCCGATTGCGCGCTTTGGAGGAGTTCTCGGAGCTTGGGTCGGGCTTCAATATCGCCATGCAGGATCTTGACATTCGCGGGGCCGGCAACCTGCTGGGAGCCGAACAGAGCGGATTTATCGCCGACATAGGCTTCGAGACCTACCAGAAGATCCTGGCCGAGGCTATGGACGAACTTCACGCGGAGGGGGCAGAGGAGGGCGCCGCGGCTCCCTGTTCCGTGGGATTTGCCGAAGAAGCTGCCATCCCCGCCATAAACTACGTGAGCGACTGCCATATAGAGACCGACGCAGAGGCCTATATTCCGGACGAATATGTGGGGCAGAGCGTCGAGAAGATCCGCCTGTACAAGGAGCTCGACTCGCTGAGCGAGGAGGGCGAACTGCAACGTTTCGCCTCGGAGATGGTCGACCGCTTCGGCCCGCTGCCGGACGAAGCGGTCGAGCTGCTGAACATCATACGGTTGCGCCGTCTGTGCGTGCGCCTCGGCTTCGAGCGGGCCAAAGTAAAGAACGGCCTGATGATCCTGCGCTTCGTCGGCGACCAGAGCTCGCCATACTACAAAAGCCGCACATTCATGTCGATACTCGAATATGTCAGCCGTCACGGGGGGCGCTACGTGCTCAAAAAGATCGGCGACCACACGCAGATCACCGTGCGCGAGGTCAGTGACATTGCGCACGGTTTGGAGGCCTTAAAAGATTTGTTATGAACCTGACAGTAGACACGGGCAACAGCTCGGTCAAGGCGGCGGTGTTTCACGACGGGCAGGCCGTGGCGGCTTACAGGGGCGACGGCCCGTCGGCGGAGTTCTTCGAGGCCATACTGCAACAGTGGCCAGGGATCGGCGCGGCCATAATAAGCTCCACGCGCAACGATAACAGCGAAGAGCTGCTCGCCCCGCACATAAAACGCCTCGTGAGGCTCGGCTCCGAAACCCCCGTGCCGCTGAAAAATCTCTACCGCACCCCCGCCACGCTGGGTTACGACCGTCTCGCCGCCGCCGTGGGGGCATGGAAAACACACGAAGGGCGCAACATAATGATGGTCGACCTCGGCACGGCCATCACAATCGACATGGTCACCGCCCGCGGGGAGTATCTCGGCGGCAATATCTCGCCCGGGGCGGCCACCCGCTTCCGCTCGCTGAACGAACACACCGACCGCCTGCCGCTGCTCGGCCTGCCGGAGACAGAGGTACCCGGGTCGACGGGCAGGGATACGGCCGAAGCCGTCGAATGGGGAGTGGTCGGCGGAATATGTTTCGAGCTGGAGGGCTATCGGAGGCGTTTGGAGGGGCGATATGAAGATTTATTGACTGTTTTTACGGGTGGCGACGCAGAATATTTTGCAAAACGGCTAAAATATCCGATATTTGTAGTTCATAATCTGGTCGAGGTTGGACTGAACACTATTTTAGAGTATAATGAGCCGTGAAAAAGCCATATATAATGAGCCTTAAAAGAGCAATAACAACCCTGTGCATCCTGTTGCCGGCCGTGGCCGCGGCGCAGTCGAGCAGCCTCAACACATTTTCGCCCTACACCCTCTACGGCGTCGGCGACATAGCCTCGCAGGGCAGCGTCGAGAGCAAGGGCATGGGCGGCGCGGGCTTCGGGTTCCGCTCGGCGACGACGATCAACAGCCTGAACCCTGCCTCCTACTCGGCATTCAGCCGCAAGTCGTTCCTGTTCAACGTCGGGCTCGAAGGTACGAACTATTACCTCAAAGGTTCGAACAGTATTGAGACCGACGACGGCATTATACGCAAGAGCAGCTACAACACTTTCAACATCAACAACATCTCGCTCGGCTTCCCGCTGGCGCAGGGGGTGGGCTTTTCGATAGGACTCACGCCGTACAGCGACGTAGGCTACCGCCTCTCGCGCAAGGAGGAGAGCCCGGAGATCCTCTCCTCGATCGGGCAGGTGACCTACTCGTTCCTCGGTTCGGGCGGGCTCAACCAGATCAAGGCAGGGCTGGGTTTCTCGCTCGGCAAGGGCGTTTCGCTGGGGGCCGAGGCAATATATTATATGGGCGAGATCGACCGGCAGTATTACGTCACCGTGCAGCCGCTACTCTCCAGCGGCCAGTGGTACAGCGTCAATTCGTCGAACTACTCCGACATTTCGAGCATCAGCGCCCTGTTCGGCGTGCAGTGGGACGCTATCTCCTCGCGCAGCGAACTGCTCACATTCGGCGCAACATACCAGATGGGCGGCAAACTCAACGCCGACAACTACCGCTACATCCCCTCGCAGAACATCTCGAGCGACACGGTGGCCCTCTCCAAGTTGAATTTCGCCTTCAACATGCCCACGAGCATCGGCTTCGGGGTGCACTACGCCAACGAGAAGTGGATGTTTGCGGGCGACTACCAGTTCCGCAATTGGGGCTCGGCCAACCCGACGAGCGAAGTTCCCAACATCAAATATGTCAACAGCTCCTCCCTCCGCCTCGGGGCGCAGTATACCCCCAACAGGATGGACTTCCGCCATATGTTCAACCGCTGGTCTTATCGTGCGGGGTTCCGCTACGAGCAGTATTACATGCAGATAGGCGGGGTGAAGATGGCCGATCGCGCCCTGTCGCTGGGGCTGGGTATTCCGGCGAAGGCCAGCGGACTGACCTCTGTCAACCTGGGGCTCGAGATCGGACAGCGCGGCAAGTTGCAGACCGGACTGTTCCGCACCAACTATTTCAGGTTCTCGATCGGACTGAGCCTCTTCGGCGAGGATGGCTGGTTCGTACAGCACAAATATGACTAAGAGACTGTTACCTGCGTTTGTCGTCGCGGCATTTGCCGCCTGCTCGGAGGGTGGACAGCACGCCGGGCCGGAGAACC
>JAIRQC010000089.1 GCA_031256675.1 Rikenellaceae bacterium | reverse complement strand
CCTGCTGGAAGTTGCGGTGCAGGGCGAGCAGAACGTCTTCCCGATGGTGCCGGCCGGAGCGTCGCTGTCGGAGTCCATTTACACCGAACCGAAACAAGTATGAAAGAGTATATTTTGGTGATTTTCACCGAGAACCAGGTAGGCGTGCTCAACCGCATCACCGCCTGCTACCTGCGCCGCAAGATCAACATCGAGAGCCTGAAAGTCTCCGAATCGTCGATCCGCGGCATCAGCATGTTCGTCGTTTCGGCCTTCATTGCCGAGGATATAGTCGACAAGCTCGCGGGCCAGATAGCCAAGATCGTCGAGGTGATCGACGTGGCCTGCTACACCCCCGACGAGCTCATCACGCAGGAGATAGCCCTGTACAAGGTCTCGACCAAAGCGCTGGGCGACGGCCGCGTCGACATGCTCTCGCGGCAGTGGAACGCCCGCCTGATCGAACTGTCGCCCTCGTTCGTGGTGATCGAGAAGACCGGCGCTCACGAGGAGATCAACCAGATGCGCAGCGCGCTCGAAGAACAGAAGGCCCTGCTGGACTTCACACGTTCGGGCAGCGTGGTGCTTCACAGAGAGTCGATAGAGGAGAATTTGCGATGCAAGATAGAGAACGGTTGAACCGCGGTCGCCTGCTGTTCGAGATCGAGGGTGTTCCCCGCCGCAGGTTCATGAAGAAGCTGCGTAGCTATGCGGCCCTTTACGAGGATGCTGTCGAGATCGAACTCGACGGGGTGCGCGACCTATACACCCGCCACGACGTTTCGGACATATTCGTCAAGGAGCCCCTCGTCGAGGGCATAGATAGCCGGACGGTGGTGGTGGAGTTCGCCGAGGAGGGCGAGCAGAACTGGTACGAGCTTGAGGAGAGCACCTTTCCGGAGATCGCCTCGAAGATCGAAATGGCGCTGGAACGCGAGTGGGCCTTCATTGCCGACAGGCGCAACTATCCCGACGCCGTGCGCTGGCTGACGGCCTGTTGCGCCGTGGTCAGCATATCGGGCGAGGAGAACCCATTCATTTTCGGCGGGACGTACCGCGAGCCGGAGAACGCCGCCGCCCAGCGCGAGGTGCTCTACGACAGCTGGGGCTTCAACAACCGTCAGGAGCTGCTGGCGATGCTGCCGCTGCTGCTTGACGGGCGCGCCGTGAAACAGTACCGCGAGGCGGGGATGCGACAGGCTGCCATCAAGCGCGAGGGCGGCGAGCGTTGCCTGTGGGCGTGGGACTTGCAACGGTGCATACTGCTCGGCGCGCGGCTATGTGTGCGACTGGCTGTCGTGGGAGGAGGCCGTCGACTGGGGTTTGCGGGCCGGACGACGGTTGCAGGAGACCTTCGGCAGCTGGGACGAGTTCATGCGCTGCTACCTGCTCGGCTACTGTTTCTGGTCGGGCGAAGCCCCTGACGACGAACAGGGCGAAGCCGCAACGCGCCGCCGCATCTACGAACACTACAAACACCTGCGGCGAAACCCGTGGCAGACGGAGTGGGGAACGGAGTTGAAAATTTGAAAATTCGGTATTGCCAACCTGGCGGCTTGCATCGCCATTTTCCGCCCGTTGCAAACCCGAAGCGAAACGTCGCCCCTGCCCGCCACTGCAAAGCCGGCGGGCGAGGCGTTGCAAACCCGAACCCCATCCCTCCATTGCGAGGGCGCAAGCTCGAGACAATGACGGGAAAAGCGTCGTCCCTGCTGCGCTTCGCATCGCCCTGCATGGCATTATGGGCAACATGAGACACTGTGCTCACCGATGCATCGTCGGCCTCGCATAGAGGCAGCCTGCAGACGCGCCATGCGCGAGGGCTGCCGCCCGCCGGAATGGCTTCACAGCGCCCTGTGCCTGACCATACCGTCTCGAAACGCCGTCACTCAACCCGAAACGACAATATGCAACAACAACCTGCGACAACAACCCGAAACGACGAAAATAACTGCGACAAAAAGGCAATAACAAACTAACAATGATAACATATTTCCTCCAATAATAACTATATTTGCAAAAATCTTTTAAGAATTATGGCAAAGATGAATTTCGGCGGGGTCGTCGAGAATGTTGTCACCCGCGAAGAATTTCCGCTGAGCAAGGCGCTCGAAACGCTCGGCAACGAGACCATAGCCGTCATCGGGTACGGCGTGCAGGGCCCCGGTCAGTCGCTCAACCTCAAAGACAACGGCTTCAACGTCATCGTCGGGCAGCGCAGGGACTCCAAAACATGGGACAAGGCCGTCGCCGACGGCTGGAAGCCGGGCGAAACGCTCTTCGAGATCGAGGAGGCCTGCGAGCGCGCCACCATCATACAGTACCTGCTGTCTGACGCCGCCCAGATAAGCATCTGGCCCACAGTCAGGAAACACCTCACGCCTGGCAAGGCGCTCTACTTCTCGCACGGTTTCGCCGTCACCTACAAGGAGCGCACGGGCATCGTCCCCCCGTCCGACGTAGACGTTATCCTTGTCGCCCCGAAAGGTTCGGGCACCTCGCTGCGCCGCCTGTTCCTCGAAGGGCGCGGCCTCAACTCCAGCTATGCCATTTTTCAGGACGCTACGGGCAGGGCCTACGACCGCGTGATAGCCCTGGGCATCGGCGTCGGGTCGGGCTACCTGTTCGAGACCGATTTTCAGCGCGAGGTCTACTCCGACCTCACCGGCGAGCGCGGCACGCTGATGGGGGCCATTCAGGGCATCTTTGCCGCCCAGTACCAGGTGCTTCGCGACAACGGCCACACCCCCTCCGAGGCCTTCAACGAGACGGTCGAGGAGCTCACCCAGAGCCTGATGCCGCTCGTGGCCGAGAACGGCATGGACTGGATGTACTCCAACTGCTCGACCACCGCACAGAGGGGCGCCCTCGACTGGTGGAAGCCTTTCCGCGACGCTACCCTGCCCGTTTTTGAGAAGCTGTACGCCGAGGTAGCCTGCGGCAACGAGGCCCAGCGGTCGATAGACAGCAACAGCAAGGCCGACTATCGCGAGAAGCTTCAGGCCGAGCTTAAAGAGCTGCGCGAGAGCGAACTGTGGCAGGCAGGCGCCACCGTGCGCGAGTTGCGCCCCGAACGGGCAAAGAAATAGCCTTTGCGACGGCGGCCATGATCGCACAAACATACCAAACCCCAAAATAAGCTCTATGAAAAAAGCGTTCACGTTTCATTCCCCGGTGATCAGGCATGCCGCAAGGATAGCCGACGAGGCCATCTGGGAAAAAAGCCTGGAACTGTTCGACAACAAACAGTATCTGGCGTCGTTCTATACCCTGCTGGACTATCTCAATCCCGACGTCAGGGCGAAGCACGGCAATGCCTCCGGGTCGGAGTTCTCCGTTCCCCACGGCTCCATCGTGGTCAACATCCGGATCGAAGGCGAGCAGTTGACCGTCACGGCGCCGTTCCTTGCCATGCCCGAAAAGGGTAAAGTGCCGTTCATGAGGCAGCTGGCCTCGCTGAACGACGACCTTATAATGCCGCAGATCGTCCTCGAAGACGACCGGCTGAACTTCGTGTTCGGCTGCCCGCTGGCGATGGCCCACCCGCACAAGCTCTATAACGCCATCCGCCAGATCTGCCTGTTCGGGGACAAGTGGGACGACGAGTTCGTGACCAAGTTCGGGGCGACGCGCCTCTACGAACCCAAGATAACCCCCTACGACAGTGCGACGGTCGAAAAAGCGATCGAGATCATCCGGCAAAGCGCGGCGGAATGCCTCGAAGCGGTAAGCTGGTTTGAGGGCAAACGCGACTTTCAGAACGTCTGGGGCGCCATCTCCATAACGCTGTTCAAGATATTCCATGCCGTCGTGCCCCAGGGCCAGCTGCTCAACGACCTTGTAAAGGCGCTCGACTACCACTTCCGCGACGACATTTCACCGGCAGACATGATGAAGGCGGGCAGGGCGGCTATCGAGAAGCTGGGCGCGATGAGCGTCGAACAGCTCGCGCCGGAGCTCTATTCGGTCGAGACCCTTATCTCCGACAAGGACAATGCAACCCTCGCAAACATTCAGGAGGCTTTGGAGGAGAGGGCCAAAAAGGCGCGCAAGTCCTTCGAGTCGAAAGACCATCTGAACTGCGCGATGAGCATCCTGTACACGCTCTACAAGATCTGGTACGACAAACTTGTCCCTGACGACGTCAACGCCGTCATGACCGACGCGCTGAAACGCTCGTCGGCTGTCGATTTCGAGACTGCCGCCGAGATACTGCTCACGGCGATAGAGAACATCGTGGAGGGCGACCTTACAGTCGAAGGGGGCGCAGGCACGGGCTTCGGCTTCGACATGGCGGCCTACATGAAAAACGTGCAGGATATGATGGCGTCGTTCTTCGGCGGCGGCACAAAAAAATAATCGAGATCATGGCAAACCAGATATTCAACACAGTATTCAAGGTGACCCACGCCGGCGGCTCAGGGTCGTGCTTCTATCTGAAAAAATACGGACTGTTCGTCACCAACTATCACGTCGTCGAGGGATTTCGTCAGGTGGCGGTCAGGGACAACGACAAGAATTGCTATCCGGCTTCGGTGATGCTGGTCAATCCGTCGCTCGACGTGGCGCTGCTCTCGGTCGAGGGCGATTTCTCCGCCCTGCCGGACGTTGCGCTTTTCAACGGCGAACAGACCACGATCGGACAGCGCATCAACGTGGCCGGCTATCCGTTCGGAATGCCGTTCACGGTCACCGAGGGCACCGTCTCTTCGCCCAAACAGCTGGTCGACAACAACTACCTTATCCAGACCGACGCGGCCGTCAATCCCGGCAACAGCGGCGGGCCGATGTTCAACGAGAACGGCGAGGTGGTGGCCATAACGGTCAGCAAGTTCACCAACGCCGACAACATGGGCTTCGGCATACCCGTTGCGTCGCTGAAAAAGGCGTTGGAGCAGGTCGGCAACATCGAAAGCGGCAAGTTTGCCGTTCAGTGCCCAAGCTGCGAGGAGCTTATCTTCGACAGGGAGGAGTACTGTCCCTCATGCGGCGAGAAGCTGGCCGAGGATACTTTCCACGAGTATCAACTCACCGGACTGGCCGCCTGGTGCGAGGAGGCTATCGGGGCGATGGGTATCGACCCTGTGCTTGCCCGCGCGGGCAACGAGTCGTGGAATTTCCACAGGGGAAGCGCCGAGATAAGGATGTTCGTCTGGAACAGGAACTATCTTTTTGCGACCTCGCCGATATGCATGCTGCCCAAAAAGGAGTTGGAGCCGGTGCTCGCTTACCTGCTGGGCAACAACGTCGCGCCATACCGTTTCGGTCTGGACGGCAGCCAGATATACCTGTTCTACCGCACCCACATGTCGGACGCGATGGGCGAATTTTCAGACCAGGTGAAGACGAACTTCACCAATCTGGCGCTCCGTGCCGACGAACTGGACAACTATCTGGTCGAAAACTTCGGCTGCGAATTTTCGGAATACAGCAAAAAAGAGTAACTTTGCCGCGCGCAGGACATGTCGATCGGGCGCATCGGGCGCATCGGGCGCATCGCTTTGATTTGATTTGATTCGTAAAAACTATTAAGACAGATATGTTTTCGCCGTTTCAGAACCGTTTTTGTTATTTCTACCACTGCCGGGGCGGAACGGGACGGTCGTGCGCGTAAGTTTAAGTGACAGAGCGACGGGTTCCGGAGGACGGGCCCGTTTTTTTTAGATACTGCTATGAAGATTGCATTACAGGGATTCGAGGGGAGCTACCACCATTCGGTTGCGATGGAGTATTTCGGGCGGGAGCACGATTTTGTGTGGTGCCTGAACTTCCGCGAGGTGGCGCGCATGGTCGAAAAGGCCGAGGCGGACTATGGCGTGATGGCCATCGAGAACTCCATCGCAGGGAGCATCATCCCGAATTACAGCATATTGCAGAACAGTCGACTGCAAGTGGCCGGCGAAGCCTACCTCAAAATCACCCACTGCCTGATGACGCTGCCGGGGGTGCGGATGGAGGATGTCGAGGAGGTCTACTCGCACCAGATGGCGCTGAACCAGTGCGTCGACTTTCTGGAAGAACACCCGCAGTGGAGGCTGATCGAGAGCTCCGATACGGCCCGCAGCGCGCAGATGGTCGGCGAGAAACGGCTCGCGAATGCCGCCGCCATCGCCTCGGAGACAGCCGCCGAACTCTTCGGGCTGGAGATCCGGCAGCGCGGCATCAACTCGATCCGCAACAACTACACACGCTTCATGATCCTCAAGCGGCACGACCTGATCATCCCCCCTGACGCGAACAAGGCGTCGCTCTACTTCAAGATCTCGCACGAGCGGGGGGCGCTGGTCAGGGTGCTGACACAGATGGCGGACGAGTCGATCAACCTCTCGAAACTGCAATCTTACCCCATACCCAACGAGCCGTGGCACTACCTGTTCCACGTCGACATGGAGTTTGACGACCTGACCGACTACGTGAGCGCTATCGACCGCATCCAGCAGGTGGCCGACGGGGTGTATGTCTACGGAGTATATAAACGCGGTAACGGCGTCGTCGGCTGATTTTTCCCGACAGGACAGGCACTTCGCCCGTGTAGCTGCGGGCCACCGGCCTCTGCGGGGCCGAAAAACTTAACACATATAAAGTATGAAAATAACGATTATAGGACTGGGGCTGATAGGCGGGTCGTTCGCCCTCTGCCTGCGCGAGAAAGGCGTCGCGCAACATATCGCCGGGGTCGACGCCTCGCCCGAGAATGCCGCCAAAGCGTTGGAAATGGGATTGATAGACCGTGTCGTCCCGTTCGAGGAGGCCACAAATGGGGCCGACCTTGTCGTGCTGGCCGCTCCGGTCAATGCCATCCCGACGCTGGCGGTCAAGGTACTCAACCGCATAAAACCATGCCAGATAGCGATGGACATGGGCTCCACCAAAGGCGAGCTCGGCGAGATGATCGCCCTCCACCCCAACCGCAGCCGCTTCGTGCTGACCCATCCGATGTGGGGCACCGAGAAGAGCGGCCCCGAGGCGGCACGTTCCGACGCATTCGCCGGACGCGCCGTGGTAATCTGCGACGGCGGCGACAGCGCACCGGAGGCCGTCCGCACGGTCGAGGAGATCTACACCCGTATCGGCATGACCATCACCCACATGACCAGCGAGGAGCAGGACATTCACACCGCCTACGTCTCGCACATCTCCCACATCACCGCCTACGCCCTAGCCCTGACCGTCATGGAGAAAGAGCGTTCCGAGGGTCGCATATTCGAGCTGGCCAGCGGCGGTTTCGAGAGCACCGTCCGGCTGGCGAAGAGTTCGCCGTCGATGTGGGCGCCCATTTTCGTGCAGAACAAATACAACGTCCTCGACGTGCTGCGCGAGCTGATCCACCAGCTCCAGATATTCCGCCGCCTCCTCGAAAAGGACGACCTCGAGGGCATCACCGCCGCCATAACCAAAGCCAACGAAATAAAACGGATAATATAATGAAATCATTTGATCTACATGCAAAAAGGCCGCTGCTGATCGCCGGGCCGTGCAGCGCCGAAACGGAGCAACAAACCGTCGAAACGATGGTCGCCCTGGCAAAGACGGGGCTGGTCGACGTCCTGCGGGCAGGGATCTGGAAGCCGCGCACCAACCCCGGGTCGTTCGAGGGCATAGGGGTTAAGGGGCTGCCGTGGCTCGCTAGGGCTAAGGAGCTGACCGGACTGCCGCTGGCAGTGGAGGTGGCGACGGCGAAACATGTCGAACAGGCGCTGGATTTCGGGGTGGACATACTCTGGGTCGGGGCGCGCACGACGGTCAACCCGTTCAGCGTTCAGGAGATAGCCAATGCGGCGAAGGGCTCTGGGGCTAAAATACTGGTGAAGAACCCCGTTTCGCCCGACATAGATCTGTGGGCCGGGGCGATCAACCGCTTTGTGAAGATGGGTTTTGACGAGCGCGATCTGGGGCTTATCCATCGGGGGTTCAGCTCGTTCGGTCGCGGCGAATACCGCAACGCGCCGATGTGGCACCTGGCCATCGAGATGCGCAGCCGCTTCCCGCAGATCGCCATCATCTGCGACCCGTCGCATATCACCGGCAAACGCGAACTGCTCTACGAGGTGGCCCAGAAGGCTGCCGACCTCTACTACGACGGACTGATGGTCGAAAGCCACATCGACCCATCGTGCGCGCTGAGCGACGCGGCGCAACAGCTGACCCCCGCCGATTACCAGACGCTGGCGCAGCGTATACTCTGGCGTCGCAAGAGCGCCGACAACCCCGAGTATATCAACGCTTTGGAGCGTCTGCGCGGCCAGATCGACGAGATCGACTCGGAACTTTTCGCCCTTATGGGCCGCCGCATGAAGATCGCCGAACACATCGGCGAGGTGAAGCGCGACAACAACGTAGCCATCCTGCAAAGCGACCGCTGGAACAGTATCGTCGACAAGGTCGTGTCGGGCTACTCGGGGCTCGGCCTGAGCGACGAATTTCTGCGGCGGGTGCTCGACGCCATCCATACGGAGAGCATCAACCACCAGAACCGCGTAATGAACAAATAGGCATATGTCGCTCTCCATAGCCTCCTTTATCGACACCATGTCGGCCCCCGAAGGGCTGTTCCGCACGCTGGGCGTGACGGACGCGCGACGGAACATCTACGACGAGATCGTCTTTACGGCGGGCAACAAGGCGGCTGTTTTCAGGGTGCGCGCCGACGGGGTACAGGGCGAACTGCTGCTCAAATGCTACGTCAAGCCCGGCGGGCCGTCGCGGGCGGTTTACGACTATCTGTCCAGGCAAAACTCGGATATTCTGGCCCATGTGCGGTTGCTGCGCGAGGAGATGTATGTCTACGGCGTTAATCGTTATGTCGATGTTGTGGTCGGCGAGTGGGTGGAGGGGACGACGCTCGAAGCCGAGATCGAGCTGGCGGCGCGCCACGGCGACAGTGAACGTTTCGACGCCCTTAGCCGCGCTTTCGACTCCCTCGCGCTGGAACTTCTGGCCGCCGAGTGGAGCCACGGCGACCTCAAACCGGAGAACATAGTCGTCGCCCCGGACGGGCGAATGAAACTTATCGACTGCGACGCGCTGGTGTTCCCCTGTTGCCCGGTCGACGATACGTCGACCGGGCAACAGGGGGGCAATGCGCCGGCAGATGTTTTTCGCGAAACAGGCACCGAGGGCTATCGCCACCCCCTGCGCGGCGAACGGCTGTGGGACAAGAGCGTCGACCACTACCCCATCGCGTTGATTGCCGCCACGTTGCGCCTGCTCGCTATACGGCCCGAACTCTATGCCGGGCGCGGCATTGCAGAGAGCGTGCTCTTCTCTCCGGAGGCTGTTATCGCGGGGCGTTCGCCGTTATATGACAAGGTATTGGCGCTGGCTGCCGACAGTTGCGAGGCAAATCTCCTGCGTCTGTTGCGGACACTCGCCTCGCCTACGCCACGGATCGACAACCTCCCCGAGGTCATATCGCCGCCACAGGTCGAGGGCCATTCCGTCCCGTTCCGCAGCGACGGCTTCTGGGGTTACGCCACGCCTGACGGCCGGACGGTCGTGGCCCCTGTTTTCGACAGCGCGGCGGAGTTCACCGAACCCGAAGGGCTTGCGGCAACGTCGCTCGCGGGCAAGCCTCATTTTATCGACCGCCGCGGCCGTGTTGCCATCAATTGCAGCCACTTGGAGGCCGTCAACTCGTTCTCTGAGGGGCTGGCCGCGTTCCGGCGCGACGGAATGTGGGGTTATATGAATACGGCGGGGCGCGAGGCGATAGCGCCGCGTTACGAGGCCGCCGCTGCGATGCACGAGGGTTACGCCGCCGTCAAACTGGGCGGCAAATGGGGCTACATCGACAGTCGGGGGTGCGTCGTTGTCGAACCGAAGCATGATTACGCCGGACGTATCTCCGGCGGCCGGGGGCGCGTCGAGCTCGCAGGAGAGAGCAATGAGATAGCTGTCGCCGGTGGACAGCATAATTAGAGCGAGTAGTATTAGGAGCGAAGGGAGGTTGGGAATGGCTTCGGCTTCGGTTTCGGCTTGCGGCCCGCAGACGGCGGAGGATGCGGCAGGAGCCACAGGCGACAGAGCAGCCCTCCGCGGGCGCGGCTGCGGGCTGCCGGCCTTGCTCCGCAAGGCCGAACAAAACAATAAACGAGCAGCGAGTGGCAGTAATTGAAAAGTGAGAATTGTTCGGAGTTTCGCTCCGAACAATCACCGACCGGAGCAACTTGGTCGCCTGCGAGGTGGCGCAGTCACCGCGAGGCGGCAAGTGAACAGCGAAGGGAGGTAATTAACAATTATGCGAAGAATAATCACCGACCAGAGCCCGCTTGTTGTCCGCAGGACAGCGCGTGGAGGTAATCGGGAATGGTTTCGGCTTGCGGCCCGCAGACGGCGGAGGATGCGACAGGAGCCTCAAGCGACAGAGCAGCCCTCCGCATGGCGCGGCTGCGGGCTGTCGACCTTGCTCCGCAAGGCCGGACAAAACAATAAGCAACCAGCAAATGGAAGTAACAAATATAGCGGGAAACGCGAAACAATCCTGAGCCTCGCCGGATTGCTGCCCGCGCCGCGACACCCTGTAACACCCTGTAACACCCTGCAACACTCCGCCACACTCCGTAACGCTCTGCCCGCAATGACGCAAATCCTTTCGACCCTGCGCGACAAGGCCGACAACCAACCGACAACCAACTGACAACCCGCCAACAACCCGCAACCCGTAGAAAATCCGTCGCCGTTATCCTTTTCGCCGACCGCTTCGGAAACTGTTTCCAACAAGGCGTCCCTTAACCGACTGCCGGCCTCGAAATGCCGGTTTCATCATCGCGCCGCACAATAATCCTAACGGCAAGCGCCTTACACGCCAAAGCAAATCAATCTCAACCCACAATTCGCATTTATTGCTGTCCGCCAATCGCGAGGACAAAAAGCAAATCTCGGTCAAAGCCGGAGGCTAAAAAAATGCAAATGCCACATCTGCCGCAAAATGGAGAGTGAAGCCGCATTTCGACAAACATAATTATTATTTTTCACAAAACCAAATAATTTTCACAAAAATTTATACAAAAAAATAATCGAAAGTTGTACAACTAAATATATTTTTTTCTACCTTTATACGAAATATCAAAATCGACAAAAAAACCGTCCATGTACTCCGCACGAATCACACAAACCAACCCCTCTGCGTTCATTTTTCTTCTCGATCAGTCGGGGTCGATGGAGGAACCTGTGGAATTTCTCGGCAGCCGCACAAGCAAGGCCGAGGCCGTGGCCCTGACTGCCAACATGCTGATCTCGGAAATTATCCACCGCTCGAGCCGAGAAAAGGGCATACGCGACTATTTCCACCTTGCCCTGCTGGGTTACGGCAACGACGAGGTATACCCGCTGACAGCCAAAGCCTCCGGGGGCAGCGACGTCGAGGGTTTCATGACCGTCTCGCGCTTGGCGGGGCTCGATGTGCGCCGGCGGAGCTACACGCGCGAACGGCGGCTGCCTTCGGGCGAGAGCCTGCTGACCACCACCGAACAGAAATTCTGGATCGAACCCCGCGCCCGCAGCAACACCCCGATGTACAAAGCCCTGACCGAGGGTTTCGCGCTGGCGCGCCGCTGGTGTACAAAGCAGTCCCACGCGGGATCCTACCCCCCAATAATCTTCAACATAACCGACGGCGAGGCCTCCGACGCCGACGACAAAAGCCTTCTGGCCATATCGGAGAGCATCCGCGCCCTCTCCACCTCCGACGGCAACGTGCTGCTGATCAACAGCCACATCAGTTCGGTTGGCACGTCCGGGCCGGTCATATTCCCCTGTTCGCAGCAATGTCCGGGCAACGCGCGCCATGCCCGACTGCTCTACGACATGTCGAGCCCGATGCCCGAGAGCTACAACGACCACATCCGCCGCATCAAGACAGACGGCGAACGCCCTCCGTTCCGCGGCATGAGCTACAACTGCCCGATAGAGTCGCTGCTGACGATAATAGATATAGGTTCGATAAGTATTAACCTGATACAATAACGCTGATTATGATGTCCGTTAACAATATTATGGAAGCGGTTGTCAATCCGTCCGGGCGATTCCGAACGCTTGACGGCATTTTTGTCCTGCGCAATGCGGCGGGCGATCCGATAGTTACGTCCACCGCCTGCAACAGCATCAACATCGACGTGATGCTGAACGGCCGCCGCTATACCCTCATATTTCCGGGCAACCTGACTGAGAACTCCGAACGGAAGATGCGCCTCAAAACGCTTGCATCGCTCACGCTGGGCTCGCTGGCCGCCTCGACATACCTCGAAAAGGAGATATACCTCTTCGACATGGCGGGCCGCGGGGCATGGTACGACGCAGTGTTGCAGGAAGCTCCCGAGGGAAGGCCGATCCACGAGTTCGCCGCCTCATGCGTCATAACGGACAACGTCGCCCCGCTCAAGCTGCTGCAAGAGAACTTCGCCGCGCTCGCCGTCGAGCTCCACGAGGCCCGCATCCTGCATCACAACATCAATCAGGAGAGCATCATCGTCACGAACGATATGCGTTCGGTGCTCGTCGGCAACCACCGTGTGCATATTGCCGAAGGTGATGAATCCACCGACGTCGACAACATCGGGCTTGCCCTGACCGGGGTGATGATCTACCTGGCGACCTGCCGGAGCGATATTTTCACCGCGCTGCACACGCATTGCGCCCTGTGTACGCTGGTCGGTTTTCGCAGCGTCGCCCCGACGCTCGTCGAGATCGCCAAACGGCACGACATAGCGCCGCTTGGCGAACTGGCCACGCTGCTGTTCGAATGCCGCGGCGTGCTCAAAGGGCGTGTGCGGCTCAACGAGTTGCTGGGCCAGCTCGCGCATATATTCAAACCGGAGGCCCTGGCCCACTTCACGCTGCCTGCGCCCGAAGCGACGGCGCCCGTGAAAGCCGTGAACGCAGACTGCGGGCACAAATACCCTGTGAGCGACATGCTGCGTTGCGTGATGCGCGGCGGCAAGTGGCTCTACCTAGCCCTGGGCGGCTATCAGGCTTTCGACGGGGAGTTCGACTATGCCGAGGATTTTTCCGAGGGGCGCGCCGTGGTGGGCCTCGGCAACGAGTTCGGGCTGATCGACCGCGAAGGCAACATCGTCATGCCCATTGCCTTCGAGGAGATCCGCTGGTTCGGCGTCGAGGGGGTGGCCGTCGCCTCGCAAGACGGCAAAAGCACGCTGTACAACCGGCTGGGCAAACGTCTGACAGTCAAGGAGTGGAACTGGCTCGGCGATCTGGAGGACGGCATGATCGCCGCCGAACTCGACGGACGGTTCGGCTACATCACCCCTGCGGGCGAGGAGGCCGTCCCGTTCTGTTTCGACAACGCCTACGACTTCCGGCACGGCCGCGCCATAGTGGTGCTCACCGGCAAGGAGCTGGTCATCGACCACTGCGGAGAGATAGTCCACACCTGAGGACACAGGCAAGGCGAGGCGGCACAGGCGAAGGGCGAGGACAGGCCGGCACAGGCTGGGCGAGGCCGACCTGAGGCAGTTCCGAGACCGGCGTTGCGACGAAAAAACCGCGAGTTTTGCCTGCCCGCGGTTTTTTTTTGTATATTGCGGAAAAAATTTCGCTAACCAATCATTGAACCGATGAAAAAACTCGCTGTCGCATTTGCGCTGTGCATTGCGGCCTTTGCTTGCCGCGCTGCGGCCTACGACGGGCCTGAATGGAAAAATCAGGCTATCAATCAGTTGAACCGCCTCCCCTCGCGGGCTGCCTCGCATAGCTTTCCGACGACGGAGAGCGCCCTCGGCATGGAGCTCAGCCACGCGCGGGCCCTCTCCCTGAACGGCAACTGGAAGTTCAGCTGGGCCAACGACACGAAAGGGGCTCCCGACGGCTTCTGGAAGGAGGGCTACGACGTTTCGGGCTGGGCCGAGATCCCCGTCCCGTCGTGCTGGGAGATGCACGGCTACGGCTATCCGCACTATACCAACATAGAGTACCCCTTTCCGTTCAACCCGCCGCTGATCGGGCGCAACAACCCCACGGGATGCTACGTGCGCGATTTCGAGGTTCCGTCAGGCTGGGACAGGGGGCGCGTGACGCTCCATTTCGGCGGGGTTTACTCCGGCTACTATGTCTGGGTCAACGGCCATATGGCCGGTTACGCCGAGGACAGCTGCCTGCCGAGCGAGTTCGACATAACCGACCTGCTGACCAAAGGCAGCAACCGGCTGGCGGTGCAGGTGTTCAAGTGGGTCGACGGCTCCTACCTCGAAGATCAGGATCACTGGCGGCTGGCGGGCGTCTACCGCGAGGTGATGCTGCTCGGGCAGCCCAATGTGGCCGTGACCGACTTCGGCGTGCGCACCATCCTCGACGACGATATGCGCAGCGCCCTGCTCCAGATCCGCCCCGTGGTCGATGTGGCCGGCAAGGTCGACGCCAAAGGCTGGACGGTTTCGGCCACGCTCTACGCCCCTGACGGCAAGGGCAGGGTGTGCGAAATGTCTACGCCGGCGGACGCGTCGGAACAGATGGAGGCGACGGTCAAGGCCCCTCAGTTGTGGAGCGCAGAGAGCCCGACGCTCTACACGCTGGTAGTGACGCTGAGAGACGGTTCGGGGGCGACGGTCGAGGCGCGCAGTTGCCGCGTCGGGTTCCGCGACGTGCGGCTGAAGGGCTCGACGCTGCTGGTCAACGGCGCGCCGATAAAGCTCATCGGGGTCAACCGTCACGATTTCAACCCCGCGACGGGCAAAACCCTGACGCGCGAGGAGATGGAGCGCGACATAAGGCTGATAAAGCAGTTCAACTTCAACGCCGTGCGCACGTCTCACTACCCCAACGACCCCTGCGTTCTCGAACTGTGCGACCTCTACGGCCTGTATGTCATCGGCGAGACCAACCTCGAGACCCACGGCTGCGGCGGGCAACTGTCTAACGACCCGTCGTGGAAAAGCAGCTACATCGAACGCATCTCCCGCATGGTCGAGCGCGACAAAAACCATCCGTCGATCATCTTCTGGTCGCTGGGCAACGAGTCGGGCAGCGGCCCCAACCACGCCGCGATGGCCGACTGGGCCCACGCAGCCGACCCGACGCGACCTGTCCACTACGAAGGGGCGCAGGGACAACCCACCGACCCGCCATACGTCGACGTCATCAGCCGCATGTACCCGACATACAGGAATCTGGAGCGCATGGCCCTCGACGGCAACCACACCCGCCCGATCGTGATGTGCGAATACGCCCACTCGATGGGCAACTCTACGGGCGGCCTGATCGACTACTGGAACACGATACGCGCCCACGACAATCTGCTCGGCGGGTTCATCTGGGACTGGAAAGATCAGGGCATATACAAAAAGGAGTGGCAGTGCTACGCCTACGGCGGCGATTTCGAACCCGAATGGGAACACAACGACGGCAGCTTCGTCGGCAACGGCGTCGTCGGCCCCGACTGCGAGATCAAGCCCGCCACGTGGGAGTGCAAGCATATCTTCCAGCCGCTGGAATTTCTGCCCGGCGACCTCGCTTCGGGCGGCGTTAAGGTGCACAATCGCAACCTGTTCGTCACGACCGACCGCTACGCCTTCACATGGAAGCTCTCCACCGACAGGGGCGTCGTGCGGCAGGGCAGGTTCGATGTGCCGCCGGTGGCCTCGGGTGGCGTTGGCGATGCGCGGGTAGCGTTGAAAGGTTTCAAGCCCGAACCGGGGGCCGAATATCGCCTGACCCTCTATGCCGCCCTGCGCAAGACCCTTCCGGGATTACCGGCGGGCCACATCGTCGCATGGCAGCAATTCGACATGCCGCAGTATGCCGCCCCTGCGCCCCTCCCTGCGCAGCGCGGCGTGGTCTCGGTGCGCAAGGAGGACGCCATCTCCATCACCGCCGCCGGACAGAAGAAGGCCTTGCGCATCATTCTCTCGGCTGCCGGATGCGAGGCGGTCGTCGACCGCGTCACGGGCAACCTCGTCTCCTACTCGCAGGGCGGCAAAACGCTCGTGCACAACCTGCACCCCAACTTCTGGCGCGCCGCAACGGACAACGACCTCCGTGGCTGGCACACCGACAAACTGCTCGGCGAATGGAAAAATCCCGAACCGGACATGATCAGTTCCGTCGAAGACATTGAGGCGGGGAACGTAACGGGTGTTTCCGGCGCAACGGTCGTGGTTAGCAGACAGCTCCCGTCGCAGTTCGCCCTCTCGTTGCGCTACACGATGGCCCCGTCGGGCAGCCTGACGGTCGACTACGCGATCAATATCGCCGACGGGGCCCCCGAACCGCTGCGTATCGGGATGCAGGGCGAGGTTCCGGCGACATACGGCTCGGTAGCCTACTACGGTCGCGGCCCGCAGGAGAACTACTCCGACCGCAAGCTGGGCGCCACGATCGAACTCTACAACACCTCTGTGGCCGATATGATGACCCGATATATCGTGCCGCAGGAGAACGGCAACCGTTGCGACGTGCGCTGGCTTGCGCTCACGGGCGACGGCTCGGGCGTGGCTTTCGCTGGCGAGAAGCCGCTGAGCGTCTCGGTGTGGAACTGCACGCAGTCGGCCCTCGAAAAGGCGCTGCATCCCAACGAGCTGGAGCTCCTGCCTTCGTCGTATACGGTGAACATAGACTTGGCTCAGGCCGGCGTGGGCGGCACCGACACCTGGAGCCTTGCGGCACGTCCCTCTGAGCCGTACCGTCTGCTGGCCAGGCAGTACGGCTACACCTTCACCGTCGCCCCATGCCGCGACAACGCCACAGCCATCGCCTTGGGCAGGGCGACGTTCAAGCGATAAAAACATGGCGGGCGGAACAATTTCCGCCCGCCATGTTTTGCCCGCGCCGCTATTTCAGATACCCCACCGGGTGGTTGATCACTGGATGGAGCTTGTCGCCGAGGTTGAGAACTTCGGCGACTTTTTTTCTGTCCATCATGGCGCGGCAGACGGTGCCCATCGTGCCCACGCCGGAGCAGAAGAGCGAGATGTTCTGCGACACCACCCCCGCGTCGACGCCGCTCATGGAGTCGTCGACGTTCGAGACGAGGATCAGATAGAGGGGCGCGATCTTGTCCCAACGGAGGTCTACGCCGCTCACTGGCTCCAGAACGCTGGTTTTCGGGTTGTAGAGGTAGCTGCCCTCGGCGCGGCAGACATAGATGGAGATGTTCTGGCGGTTGCGGGCCGAGGGGGCGGTGCGGCGACCGTCTTCACGGTTGATCCCGTCGGCGGCCCACAGCAGGTCGGACAGGTCTACCAGCGAGATCTCCCTGTCGGCAAACTGACGCACGGCGCGGCGGTCGGAGAGGGCTTTCATGATGTTGGCCCCCCGTTCGAGGTTGGGTTTGAGCAGTTTGACCGGCTGCGGAAGGGGCTGCGCCGTTGCCTGCGTGGCGGCGGCGATGGCGACAAGCGATCCCAGGAGGATCATAACATGTTTTTTCATGGGAGACATGGGTTTTAAGTTTCCGGAGGTAAAAGTACAAAAAATTACGTTCGAGTGTTACCCGCTGCCCGCCGTTTCAGAACGCCACGGCAAGGCTGGTTTGCGAAACGGGAGGCGAACCCGTGCATGCAGGGAGAAACAAACCGAACCCTCTCCCTCCATTGCGAGCGGGTTTTCAGCCTGCTGACGGCAAAGGCGCGCCCGCAGCCGCAGGAGCCTCTGTATCCTGCGGCTGCGGGCAGCACTTTCTCAAACCCTCTCCCGCACATTTTCAGCGAGCCTAATCCAGCTCATTCTCTGTCATATACAACTCAACGTCTGCCGCGTGCGAATCGAATAAACCATTTTTTTGATATTTTTTTGCCATTTTATGATAAATTATTAGTATCTTGCAAACACAAAATAACAACTCTTTAATCCCTAAAAACCAGAACGATGAAAAAAACATTCTCCTTTTCTGCCCTTGCGGCAGTTGCGCTTGCGGCCGGTCTCGCCTCGTGCGAAGGCGGCGACAAGAACAAAGGCGGCGAAAACAACAACAGCAGTCCGTCCAACAGGATCGAAGCGCCCGTAACGGTTACAGACTCCGAGGCGGCCAGTATCGTAATGGTGAAGGCTATCGCGTACATCCCCTCGCAAGATGGGTCGGCGACGCTGGCTACCGGAAGCTACACGAACGGCAAACTCACGATCGAGCTCCCCGCCACGCCCGAGGCAGAGTTTCTGCAATCTTTTACCGAAGAAGAAATGGAAGGCTTCATTACAATCAGCGACAATGCCGCCAAAAAGACGTCACATGTCATACTTATCGCTTATGACGCAAACGGATACACCATCGGCGAGTTCAAACTGATCGGAAGCAACACAACTACCGACGTCGAAGGAGGATATACCTATGCGGACCGCGCATTTACCATCAGCGGGTCGGAAGGGAACCATACCGTCTCCCTGTCGTTCAAAAAGGGCTGGAACATAACTTACATTGTGGAGACCGAAACCTCCGAACTCTATACTACCACAAAACCCGGCGGCATAAACGTGCAATGGGTGTACAATTCGTTGACGGGCAACTAAATTTGCGGCCCCATTAAACTGGCGCGGCCCGCGAAACCGAACAGGTCGCCCCGAACACAGCCGGCAGGTCGTGTTCGGGGCGACTTTATTTTTTGCCACGGATTTTCCTTATCGCCATCCCGTAATTCGTGACGGCGACCCCTGCGGCGGCGGCGCGGCGGATATGGTTCCTGAGCTGGCTGCGGGTGGCCATGCAGCCGCCGCATTGCAGCATGAGTTTGTAGGAGGGCAGGTCGTCGGGCAGCGGGCTGAGGCCGCTGACGACGGTAAATTCGAGCAGCGCGCCGGTGTAGTCGCCGAGCCAGCGCGGTATCTTCATGCGCCCGATGTCTTCGCAGCTCACCTGATGGTTGCAGCTCTCGCACACCAGCACGCGGTCGCCATCGCGCAGCGCGTCTATGGCCGCAAGGCCGCGCGTGTAGAGCTCCATATCCCCTTTGGCCGCGGCGAGCAGAATGCTGAACGAGGTCAGCGGCAACCCCTGCGGCAATACGGCCTGCACCTCGGGGAACATCTGCGAATCGGTGACGACCAGCCTGAATGTCAACCCGCCGCAGAGCGCCGCGCCGATCTGCGCAGGCTGCACCACCACGGCAATGGCGCGAGCGTCCAGCAGTTCGCGTATGGCCTGCACCTGCGGCAGGATCAGCCTTCCGGTGGGGGCCTCGCTGTCTATCGGGCAGACCAGCAAAACAGCGTCGCCCTCGCTAGCCAGTCCGGCAAATATCGACGGTGGACGATACGACAGCTCGGGCAACACACTCTTTATCAGCTCCATCAACCGGTCGCGAGCGTCGTCGCCGCCATTGAGCAGATCGACGTAGGCATGGCTTTGAGGGAACAGTTCGGAGGGCGTAATTACAGACGGACGGACAGGCGCGCCTGCCACCACATTCCTCACCGCCATATACGGCGTTCCGGCACAGCGCAGGCGCGAGGCGATCTCTTCCTCGGCAGGGCCCCACTCGTGAAAGACCACTATCGCCATGTCTATCAGTTCGACGGTCTCCCACGTGCGGCGCAGACGTTCGGCCCCGAGCGGCGAACGGTCGTCGACTCCCGCCGTGTCGATAAAGACCACGGGGGCGAAGTCGAGTATCTCGAAAAATTTGCGCACCGGGTCGGTCGTCGTTCCGCCGTGTGGCGAGACGATAGCGGCAGGGGAGCGGGTCAGGAAGTTGAGCAGCGTGCTCTTGCCTGCATTGCAGCGGCCATAGATGGCAATATGTGCCCGATTGTCGGAGGAAGTTTGTCGTGTCGGCATAAACCGGTAAATGTCGTGGTTCCTTATCGAGGCGCTTTTCCGCAACAATACCGCCCGGTATTGCTGCGGAAATCGACCGTCAGGGTGTGCCGGCCCATGCTAACACGCCCTAATGTCGCACCTCGTACTCTTTGATGCGCGGTCGCGCCACGGGAAAATAATCGGCGTAGGCAATCACATCGTTCAAAGTTATGCAATTCCCCGACAATATCACCAACCGCTCGATAACATTTCGCAACTGACGGATATTTCCGCCCCAGTGCATCGTGCACAGGCGCTTCATGGCCGCCTCCTCCACCACGCGCGGCTCTACGCCGTACTGTTCGCATATCCGGACATTGAAGTGATTGACCAGCAGCGGTATGTCCTCCGTCCGTTCGTTGAGCGACGGCACGTTGATCACAATCACGCTCAGCCGGTGGAAGAGGTCTTCGCGGAACAGCCCCTTGCCCATCTCGGCGTAGAGGTCTTTATTGGTCGCGGCGACAACGCGCACATTTACCCCCACCTCCTTCTCGCTGCCGACGCGGTAGATCTTGTGCTCCTGCAACGTCCTGAGCACTTTGGCCTGCGCGGCGAGGCTCATGTCGCCAATTTCGTCGAGGAATATCGTGCCGCCATCGGCCTGCTCGAACTTGCCCTTGCGGCACTTGACTGCCGAGGTGAATGCCCCCTTCTCGTGGCCGAACAGCTCGCTCTCGATCAGGTCGCCCGGTATGGCGGCGCAGTTGACCTCGACGAACGGCATCCCGCGCCGGTTGCTTTTCTCGTGCAGCCAGCGCGCCACGAGCTCCTTGCCTGTGCCGTTCTCGCCCATTATCAGCACCTTGGCGTCGGTCGGGGCGATCTTGTCGATCAGGTAGCGCAGCTTGGTTGTCGACGGCGAACGGCCCACGATCTCCTCTGCGAACCGCGTTTGCGGCGCGCGCAGGGGCGGCCTCTCTGCGGGCCGCGCCTCGTCGACGACAGCCTCGGCAGTTTCGACAGCCTTGCATATCGCTTCGCGAAGCCGGGTGAAATCTATCGGTTTGGCGAAGCAGTCGCGCGCGCCGCGCCCTATGCACTCCTCGGCGCGCTTCGCGTCAGGGTCGGCCGAGACGACCATTATGGCCGTCCTGCGCGGAAAATGTTCGAGTACCTCGTCGTCGGCCCAGAACCTGACGTAGTCGCATATCACCACATCGTAGGGTTGCGGCGAACGCCCGACCTCCTCGTCGGTAACATTTTCGGCGGCCGATACCTCGTGCCCTTCGTAAGCCAGCTTGTCGCACAACGAGTTGCGGAAGCCACCCTGTGCGTCGATAACCAAAATTCTTGCCATAGTTATTGAAACATTATAATTATCATTTGTTTTTTCAGAAAAAAGGCCTTAGCTTTGCCGTGCGAAAAACAGGTTTTGCATGTTTTCTCCCTCCGAGGTCGTCAGTCTGCAATTTGTATCTCTTCCCCGAAGTCATAAGCCTGCAAACATGTCCGGCTGTGTCAAAAGGGCTTTTCGCAGCGAACTTTCTCTTATTTGCCGTAAAGTTAAGCATTAGTTTGCAGTTTTGAAACTATTTTTTGCATTATATCTATTTGTAGTTCAATTTTTTAGGCCTGATTTTTATATTCATTATGACTTCTTTGACCACTCTTGGAGCCGAATAGAACATTTGTTTTACATATATTAACACGACCTATAATAATGGTCGGCCATTATGGAGAGAAACTATAATTATCTGCGCAAGAAACTGATGCTGCCTGAGTACGGACGGCACATTCACGAGATGATCGACTACCTGCGCACCATTGAGGATCGCCCCACGCGCAACCACCAGGCGCGGGCCGTGATCGCCGTCATGGGCAACCTCAACTCGCAGCTGCGCGACAACGCCGACACCAACCACAAGCTCTGGGACCACCTGTTCATCATGGCCGGGTTCGACCTTGACGTCGACTCGCCCTACCCTACCCCCTCCCCCGAGCTTATCGCCGTAGAGCCCAGGCGGCTGGCCTACACGCGGAGCCACATCCGCCAGAAACATTACGGCAAGTACGTGCAGCAAATGGTGTGCGCGCTGGAAAAGGTCGACGATCGCCCCGCAGTGGAGCAGACCATAGGCAACATAGCCAAATTCATGCGCACGAAAAGCTTCGAGTACAACGAGGAGCATCCGGACAATTCGGTCATCATTCGCGACATAAAAAATATGTCGGAAAACGTTATCGCGATGGACGAAAATGCTCTCAATAACATCAAAAGCGACTACAAACAGCAAAGTTTTTTGCCGCCAAAAAAGGGATGGCAACAAAATTTCCGCCAGAATTTCCAGAACAACAAAAACAACGGCGAACGCCACCGCCACCGCTACACGCCAAAAAGGCAGGCATAAACCTTATTACGTAGCTGGCTTCCGACCGATTTGACAAATCGGTACGGAAACTCACAAAGTCATGCGATGAGTGTTTTGTTTAGTTGCTTTTACGTTCAATTCAGTCCGAAACATCAATCTTAATCTTTTTGTACTGCTTTTTTTTCAAAAAACTATTGCAGTCAAACATTTTTTCCATAAATTTGCACGGATATAACGAACACTATTAACACTAACTATTTAATAATCTTTATCATGAAAGCATTACTCGCAAAGATCAACGAGCAGTTCGAGGCTTTCTCGACCAATGCCGAACTTCAGGTTTCCAAGAGCAACAAGGCTGCCGGCACCCGTGCCCGCAAAGCCGCCCTCGAGCTCTCCAAACTTATGAAGGAGTTCCGCAAAGAGTCTGTCGAGGCGTCCAAATAAGCCGGATGATCTGAAAACGACAAGAGGCTGTCTCATCCGAGACAGCCTCTTGTGCTAAAACAGAGTTCTGAACCCCTTTCTGGGCCGTCGTTCGAAATCGCTGCGACCGATGGCCGCGCGAAAACTGACCATCTGTTGCCAGCCGTTGCCGCGGCCGTCGTAATGATGCACCGACGAGACGCGCAGGCTCATGTCGCGGCGGGCTATCGGCTCCCAGTAGAGTTCGAGACGGTCGTAAATGCCGTTGGTGGTGCGGTAGAAGGGGTCGCCACAGTAGAGCCCGCCGCCGTAGGGGCCGTAATAGGGCATCAGGCCGCCGCCGGTGTATGTTGCTCCGTCGTCGACGTATGTCGGCAGGGCGGCGTTGCGGTCGTAGGAGGGATCCAGATACAGGGTGTTGTCGAGGCCGAAGCCCCATCGCTGCACCTGCAAGCCGATCTCCACGCCGCCCGGCTTGACATAGCTGCCGACCCACTTGCGGTTATTCTGGAACGACTGCAACCATCCGGCCTGCAACCTGAGCACGTCGAAATCGAACCTTTGCGCCAGGTCGACCCCGAGATATGGTTCCACCCATATGTTATCCACCACCCCGTCGACGAGCATTGACCCAGCATGATGGTGCATCGAGAGGCTGTACCCCGCAAAACCCACTCCGTAACGGGCTTCGGCGGCGGAAAAGAGCGTGAACTTCTCGCGCCGCGTCTCGCTCTGACGGCTGTCCCAGTCGCAGGCGAACTCAAAATAGCCCCGGTCGCCCCTGACCTGCGCCAGCAGTCCGCTGATATTTGCGTCGTACATGCGCACCGAATCGCTGAAAAAGGCCCTCGAGTAGCGTCCGATCGTCCGGCTGCGAGGAAAAATGCCGCCGGAGATATTGACCTGTTCGGTGTTGTAATCATAGTACAGCACCATCTCCCCCGGCCGCCGTTCGAAGTTCGGCGCGCCGAACTCCAGGATGACCGTCGCACCGGCTTTCAGCCCGTTGGCACGCTCCTGCCCCCAGCCAAAACCGATTTCGGGAGTAAGCCGGGCCCCGAAGAGCGTCTGCGACACTGCAAAAGCCGAATTGTACTCCCTGTTGTCGAACTGCGAGGCAAATTCCACATCCCACAAAAACTCCTGTCCGCAGGTCGCAGACGCCGCCAGCAACATGGCCGGCAGGAATGTCAGTCGGTGCATATGTTCATTATATATACTGGTTTGTCTGGCGTTTCAAAACTGTCGAACAATAACTCCCTGCGATTCCAACAGGAACTTCTCGAGTCCGTGGATGCAGTATACTTCTCCGTCCACTCCACTTTCCGCAAGTTCTTCCGGTTGCCCCGTGATATTTCGAGCGGCAGGCTTTCGCGTACCTGCCGCCGAAATAGTAATGCTCATCATCGCAGGAACCGTTTGCAGCCCTGTTTACACTGTCGCCGCCATTCCCGCCGGAGACGCTGCGATTGCCCTAACGTCAGGCAAGAATGACAAGGGTGGCGACAAACAGGGCTATAAACAAAATCCTTTTCGTATCGACATTCTATCAAACCTGCTGCCTTTGTAACAGAAAGGGGCCGTAAAGCCCCTTTCACACAATCATGATCCGGCGGTGGAGCTCGCTCTTAAAACAGATTTACCGCCACGGTCAGCCCCGCCGTCACGATCGCCACCATGCTCATAAGCTTGATAAGGATGTTCAGCGATGGGCCGGAAGTGTCTTTGAACGGGTCGCCGACGGTGTCGCCGACCACCGTAGCCTTGTGGCAGTCGGAGCCTTTGCCGCCCATGTTGCCCTCTTCGACATACTTTTTGGCGTTATCCCATGCGCCGCCCGAGTTGGCCATGAATATCGCAAGGACAAACCCTGCGGCCAGACCGCCGATAAGCAGCCCCATAACGCCAGCCACGCCGAGCACCACGCCGGTCAGGACGGGTACGACGATAGCCAGCAACGACGGGACGAGCATCTCGCACTGGGCGCCTTTGGTCGATATTGCAACGCAACGGGCATAATCGGGAGTGCCTTCGCCGGTGAGGATGCCCTTGATCTCGCGGAACTGGCGGCGAACCTCCTCGACCATGCTCTGTGCGGCGCGGCCCACGGCGTTCATCGACATCCCGCAGAACAGGAAGGCCATCATTGCGCCGATGAAGCAGCCGACAAGTATCTTGGGGTTCATCAGGTTGATCTGGTACCACTCGACAAACTGCGGTATCGACGCCCCGTGTACCATCTCCCTTGTGAGGTTCACGCCGGAGATAACCACCTGTTGCCCGTTCTCAACCATGCGGACGAGGGCGATCTTGATCTCCTCGATGTACGAAGCGAGCAGTGCAAGGGCGGTAAGGGCGGCCGAACCTATGGCGAAACCCTTGCCGGTTGCGGCGGTGGTGTTGCCCAGCGCATCGAGGGCGTCGGTGCGCTTGCGTACCTCGGGGCCGAGGCCGCTCATCTCGGCGTTGCCCCCTGCGTTGTCGGCTATGGGGCCGTAAGCGTCGGTGGCCAGCGTGATGCCGAGCGTCGAGAGCATACCCACGGCGGCGATGCCGATGCCGTAGAGGCCGAGGCTGAGGTTTTCGCCCGTAAGCATGTTGGCCACGTCGAACTGTATGGCGCACAGGAACGACATCAGTATGGCCAGGCCGATGGTGAGCACCGGTATGGCCGTGGAGATCATGCCGAGACCTATGCCCGATATGATGACCGTCGCGGGCCCCGTCTGCGCGCTCTCTGCGATGCGCTGAGTGGGCCGGTAGGAGTGCGAAGTGTAGTATTCGGTGGCCTGACCGATTATGATGCCGGCCAGCAGGCCCGAAATGACCGAGAACGACAGCCCCAGCCAGTTCTGGATACCTAACAGGTAAAGTATGGCGAAAGTAGCGACAGCGATAAGCAGCGAGCTGACATTCACGCCGATACCCAGCGAGCGGAGCAGCTGTTTCATGCCCGCCCCCTCTTTGGTGCGCACGAGGAAGATGCCGAGGATCGACAGCACGATACCCACGGCGGCGATCAGCATCGGAGCGAAGACCGCCCTGGTCTGCAAATCCTCCTTGCCGGGAAGGGCGAATGCCGCAGCCCCGAGGGCGGCCGTAGCCAGCACCGAGCCGCAATAGCTCTCATAGAGGTCGGCGCCCATACCTGCCACGTCGCCAACGTTGTCGCCAACGTTGTCGGCGATGGTTGCCGGATTGCGCGGGTCGTCCTCCGGAATACCGGCCTCGACCTTGCCCACGAGGTCTGCCCCCACGTCGGCGGCTTTGGTGTAGATGCCGCCGCCGACACGCGCAAAGAGCGCCTGCGTCGAGGCTCCCATACCGAAGGTCAACATGGTGGTAGTGATGGAGATGAGCTTCTCGCTGCCGGTCAGCTCGACGCAGTTGTCAAGCACGACATACCATATGGATATGTCGAGCATACCCAGTCCGACGACCACCAGCCCCATCACGGCGCCGCTGCGGAAAGCGAGCCTGAGCCCCGTATTGAGCGACTTGCTGGCCGCATGGGCCGTGCGCGCCGAGGCGTAGGTGGCGGTCTTCATGCCGAAGAAGCCTGCCAGGCCCGAAAAGAAGCCGCCCGTCAGGAAAGCGAAGGGCACCCATTCGTTCTGAATGTGCATACCGTAGGCCAGAAAGGCGAAGAAGGCGCAGAGGATCACGAAAACGATCGTCACCACCTTGTACTGCTGGCGGAGATAGGCCATCGCCCCCTTGCGGACGTAAAGCGCGATCTCTTTCATTTTGTCGGAGCCCTCGTCCTGCCGCTTCATCCAGCGGAAGAAGTAGAGGGCAAATCCCAGCGCGAGCAGCGACGCGGCGGGTACCAGCCAGAAAATTGAAGGAATATTTCCCATAAGCGGATTGAATTTTGGTTAGAGTTTATTTTGAAAAAAATCAGCCCAAAGGTAGGAAAATTCTTTAAGAAATTGCTGCTTTGAGGAGAAAAAAGATAATCCGTGCGGATCGGCGGTCGAAATGTGATTGTGCCATGCCGGGCAGAGCAGCGGCTACGCTGTCGCGAAGTCGAAGCGCCTGACGCTTTTTCTTTGTTAAACAGCATTTTAACACAGCGGACGAGACTGTACATTCGATTTCGCCACATTCCGTTTCGTTCCGTTTCGTTCAGGGTAGCATCGGTGTAATAACTCACTGAAAATCAGATCTCATTTTAGGCACTGACTCGCATGGCCCGTGCGGAGCGGCAGTTGGAGATAGCAGCAAAGCCACAGCGCCTTACGGCAGGCGTTTGGTCTTATAGACGGCGTCGGAGGGTGTTGGGGGGGCAGCTGTTGGCGGGGATTGGCGGCTGTTGACATGTGTCGGCAGGTGTCGAATGGGGTTGAAGGGTGTTGGAGAGGGTGCTGGAGGGCTATTGTGGTTATTGGCAGGTATTGGAGGGTGTTGGCAGTTTGTCTCCCTCACTGACCAAAATGAAACGTATCGCAGTGAGATTTGGCCGAATACCGTCGAACCTGCCCGGGACTGCCACAACAAGGGCTTGCGTCGCCGAGCCAAAGTCGAGCCTGACCAAAACAGCCGCGGCGAGAACTTGCACCATCAAGCAAGAGTCGAACCTGCCCGAGGCAGCCGCGGCAAGAACTTGCGCCGCCGAACAAAAAAAGAGAGGCAAACAAACGCCGCCGCCCTTATTGTAGTCTCACCGCGACTCGAACGCGAATCTGAAGTTTAGGAAACTTCCGTTCTATCCCTTGAACTATGAGACTAAAATTCAATTATATAACAATCGCCTGCCGAAACAGGCCCGTCGCTCGAAGCGATGCGCCAATCAAACCTTTACAGTCATCAACCCGCACGACAGCGCTTAAACCCTGCCACGCAGACATTCGGACATCCCGTTTTCCATCCTCAAACGCCCGACCTCTCCGCCAAAACCCTAACCCTCGCCTCAGAACCTCTGCCTCAACACCAACACAGCCTGAACCTCCAAACGCCTGACCTCCCAACCAAAAGCCTTAAATCATCGCTCCAAACGCCCGACCTAAACTCCAGCCCGGTGCCTCAAACACCAGCTTTGCCTCAACACTAACACGACCCCAGCCTGAACCAGCAAACG
>JAIRQC010000075.1 GCA_031256675.1 Rikenellaceae bacterium | reverse complement strand
CGTTGCGCCCGAAACCTGGGCGCCCGTAGCCTCGTAAACCGACGTACCTTTGACCGTCGTCTGAGGCAGTATCATGTAGGGGTCGACAGGCGTAACTAACGGCGTATAAGACGCATTATCCGCTTTTTTCAGGACGGTGGAGGAGTTGAAGATGGTGACCTCGCCCGAAGTCGGGGTGCCCTGTCCTGTCCACGTGGGGACTCCGGCAGCAGCGGCGGTAGTGATGTCGAGCGAGCCGCTGGTGTTGAAGTTGATCAGGCTGATGCTCTTGATCGTCACTGCCGTGTCGCCTGCAACGGTGCCTTCGCCGCCGAGGAACTTCGCCGACACTGCTATGGCGCTCAGCGCGTGTTTGAAGTTCAGGTCGACGCGGCCCTGGTTGCTGCTCTTGGTCTGGTTGAGCGTGGCGGCTACCAGCAGGTCTTCCTGCGAGGTTGCGATCGTGGGCACGGTGTACTGCAACGTGCTGATGGTCGACGCGCCTGCCGCGGGCTCCGTGACGCCTTGCGTTGTTCCGGCGATTGCCACGAAGTTGGCCGGTACCGACGGCCATGCCGCCTGTGTTGCGGAATTGGTCGGGTCGCCATACTCCCACTCGTAGTTATTGCCCGGCTGGGGATCCAGTCTCCACGTGACCATTTCGCCGCCCAGGTTGGTGATGTAGATGGATGCGCCAACCTCGTAGCCCCAAAGTTTGAAGCCGGGATTGGTACCGTTCTTGAGCGAGTCGACGGTTTGCAGCGCCGCGCGGGTGTTGGTCTGCTTGGCGTTGTAAACGTTGAAACTTATTGCGTCGGGCTGCTTGCCATTCTGTGCGGCAGGCTCGAACCGGTCCGAGCAGCCGGCCAACGCCAGCGCGCCGCATATATAAATCAGCTTTTTCATATTTTGTCTTTTTTTATGCCCTGCCGGGCTGCATTTCGTCCGGCATGACAAGTTGATTTTTTAATGATTTAGGCAGCCGGAGGGGTAACCACGCCGCCGTCCACGTCGGTCAGATCTTCAACCGTTACGTCGCCCACCGTGATCAGGTTGGCGTCGCTGTCGAGCGTGAAGATGAGGGTGTACTGCTTGCCGGGTTTGAACTCGATGCCTTTCGACAGGTCGGACGGATCGGGCACGGCGCACAGCGAGGTGCGGGTTACGCCGGCTCCCATAGCCCAGGTGACCGCAACGTAGAATGCGCTGCCGCTCTTGGCCGCGTCGGTGTCGCCGCCCGGCTGGGTGTTAACGCCGTACTTGCTGGAGCCGAGCGTGGTGGGCTGCGGCATTGCCATAACGGCGCTGTCGGCTACCAGCACGGGAGAATAGTCGGTACCCTTAGGAATGACGGCCTTGAAGTTGGGGTGGGGAACAACGGACAGCGAATCGAGCTCGTCGTTCAGGTTCGTCCAGGCAAGGCTGCCGCTCGGGAGGGCGGTGCGCAGGTCGAGCGTGCCGGTCTTTTTCAGGTTGAACAGCGAGATGTCGGTCACGGTGATTGCGCTCGCGCTTCCCGTAACATAACGCGCCTTGAACTGGAGACGGCTCAGCGCGTGTTTGAAGTTAAGCGTCACAGTGCCCGCTCCCGGAGCGAAGGTCTGTTTGATCGCGCTGACCAGAAAGTCCTTCTGGCCGGACATGATCTCGGACACAGAGTAGGTCAGCGTGCTCATCTCTGTCTCGTCGCTGTTCGTGTCGATCAGACTGGGGGACGAGAAGTGCGTATTGGCCCCCTGCGGCGAATAGGCAAGGAAAGTCACCTCGCCGGCAGGCCATTCGGCCATCGGGCTGTAAGTCCACGACCCGCTGCTGGCGTCTTTGTCAACATACGCCCAATGAGCGCCGGTACCAAGGTTTTGGATGTACGCGGGCGTCGGGGCCCCTGCTACAAAGCCGGCAACGGCGAAATTGTTGATGTTGGCAGAGGTGGTTGCCTCGGCCCTCGAATTCTTTTCAAGGACAGCGGAGAAACCGATTGCCTTGCCCTTGCCGGTCGAGGCGCTGTCAGCGGGCTCGTACCGGTTCTGGCAGCCACCCAACAGCAGGGCGCCGCACAGACTTACATACAGGATTTTGTTCATGGTTAAAATTTTAAGTTAAACAATTAGTGACAGGTCTGCCGTCGACGCCGGAATGTTCTCCGAGCCCTCCACGTTCGTCAAATATTCGGCCCTCCGCCGGCAGATACCTGTTTATCATAAAATCTTGCGAGATTTGTCCCTCATATCGGTCATATCGGCTATATCGGCGGCGGCATGACCGTGCCGCCATCCTCGTCGTTCATGTTCTCCACCCCTACGCCCCCGCCGAGCGTCAGGTTGTCGTTGCCGTCGAGCGTAAAGGTGAAGGTGTACTGTCTGCCAGGCTTGAACTCGACGCCTTTGCTCAGGTTTGACGGGTCGGGCACGGCGCACAGCGAGTGGCGCGTCTGGCCAGTCCCGACCGTCCATGTTACCAGCACGTAGAACGCGCCGCTCGCAATGGCGGCATTGGTGTCGCCGTTCCTGTCGGTGGTCGCGCCGTACTTCGAGCTGCCGAGCGCCGTGGTCTGGGGCATGACCATGACCGCGTCGCCTCCCGTCAGCACCGGAACATGGCCGCCGCCCTTCGGGACGGGAGCGTCGAAACCCGCCCCGACCAGCGACAGCGAGTCGACGTTGTCCGTCTGGCCAGTCCATGCAATATTTGCAACCGCGTCGGCTGTGCGCAGGTCGAGCGTGCCGCTCTTTTTGAGGTTGAACAGCGCAATGCCCGTCACATCGATCGTATTGCTGCTCCCGTCCACATACTGCGCCTTGAACTGGAGGCGGCTCAGCGCGTGCTTGAAGTTGAGCGTCACAGTGCCCGCCCCCGGCGTGAAGGACTTTTTGGCGACCGCCACGAGGAGGTCCTCCTGCGCGGAGGTCGCCTCGGGTACGGAGTAGGTCAGCGAGCTCATCTCGCCCCTGTTGCGGTTAGCGTCGGAGAGTGAGCCGGCACTGATGTTCGCCGAGGCCCCCTGCGGCGAATAGGCAAGGAAAGTCACCTCGCCAGTCGGCCACGCAGCCATCGGGGAGTAGCCCCACTGTCCGCCGCCCCGGGAGCGAGGTTGGCAAGGTAGGCGGGCGACGGCGCGGCGGTCTCGAAGCCGTAAACATTGAAATCGGCAATGGTGGCGGTGGTGACCGCGGCAACTTTCGTCCCCCTGTCCATAATGACGGAGAAACCGATCGTCTTGTCGGACGCAGTGTCGCCCTCGCGCTCGTAACCCTCCCTGCAGCCGCACAGCAGCGACAGGCACAGGCTTATATATGGTTTTGTTCATGGTAGCGTTTATTTATGGAATTGGGTTATGGGAACGGCGGCGATATTTCCCAATCCGGCTCGTCGTCCCAGCCGTCGACGCCCACTTCGAACGCCGCCCCGTCGGGCTTGATCTCCAGCCGCGGCTTGTTTTCGGGGGAGGGGGTGAGGTTGTTGAGCACAATGTCGAAGCCTCCGTTGCTTTGCCGCCACATTGCCTGTCCGCCCGTCGCCGTCAGCGAAGAGGCTATCTGCTGCTTCACCTGGTCGCCCCACTGGTCGCCCCACTGGCCGAAGAAGTAGTTGTTGCGCTTGTTGAAGACCTCCACCGTCAGTATGTTGTCAATCCCCGCAGCGTCCACCGGGCCGAAGACGCAGAACGTTCCGATGATCCAGTCTTCGCCCCACTTCGACAGGTCGTTCGGCAGCCAGTCCACGTGCGGCGCATTCCTTTTCAGAATGGCGTCGAGTTTCTGCTGCGTCCAGTTGACCGTTTTGCCGTCGGGGAATATCTGTACCCTTCGGTAGCCGTTCGGCCCGTCGTCCTGCCCGAAAAGCACCGTCGAGGGGGTCGAGGACAGCGCCTCGGACGCAAGGCGATATTTGTCCGACATGCCCGATATGCTGCCCTGCAACGACGAGGCGTGCTCGGCCCCATCGACGTTATATATCAGGAACGTGAACTCGTGCAGCGCGTTACTCGGGTAGAAATCCACCATCACCGTGTCGCTGCGTTCGGCTACCCTCGGTATGTAGAGCGTCTCGTCGTCCACGCTGTAATCCGACATGCCGGAAGTCTGCATGGCCGCGGAGTAGCGCGCACAATAGAACGTATACGGGAAAGGTTCCCACACCGTCGGCTCGCCGGTACGCACCGCCGAAGAGCGGCTGGAGTAGGCCGGCTGCGAGCGCGAGGCGATCAGGTAGGCCTCCATGTTCTCGTAGGTGAAGCCGCGAAAGTCGATATTCTCGTTGCCGAAGTAGTCGAAGCACAGCAGCTTGTACTCCGCCGACAGCACCAGACCCTCGATCAGCACATTGCCGTGGGCGTCCATATCGGCCACCGTATAGCGGTCGCTGTGCCTCGGGAAGAACAGCACGCGCATTCCTGTCAGTTCCGGCACGTCGCCCGCGGCCTCCTGCTCCATCGACCAGTTGATCCTTATCTCCACCGGCGGTGCGGCGCACATGTCATCCTGCGACAAATCGCGGTGTCGGCAGCCTGTCAGCGCAAGCAGAACGGGAAGCATTATATTTATGCAGCGTCTCATAAGATCCTATTGTTTTTGCCAGTTGCCGATACGGTAGACCAGCGATACGGCGGCGTTGGTCGGGCCCCACCAGTCGATCTTGCCGCGGCCCTTATAGGGATAGCAGTCGGCGCAGCGGCTGCGGTCGTAGGCGCGGTACCTCCCTCCGAAATAGCCCAGCCCGAGGGCAAATTCCAGGTCGAACCTCGCGGCGAGGCGCATTGAGTAGCCCCCCGTCGCCCCGGCAGACCAGCTCCACAGGCTCAGGTAGCCCAGCGATTCGAGGCTCTTGGGGAACAGGCGCAGGTCGTAGTTGCCGCCCAGGACGTATAACCCGACGAAGAATCCCTCCATAGGTCGCTCGTCGTGTTCGCGCAGCCAGTAGCGGGCCTCGGCCCCGAGCATCTGGATGCGGTGGCTGCGATAGCGCGGGCTGCCGCTGTCCCACCAGCTCCAGTAGCCGTTCAACACCGCCGACCAGCGGCTGCCGAATGGGTATTCCACCGACAGGTTGGGCAGCAGGGCAATGTCGTAGAGCAGGTTGGTCTTGACGGCAATAAAGAAAGAACGTTTGTCGTCGAAGTCTGACCATTGCATGACGCTGTCCGTCCGGACGACATTGAGCGTATCATGAACGACGACCGTTTGGCGATATATGCTGTCCGTTCTGCCGACATGCAGCGTATCGTGAACGACGACCGTTTGGCGAATGGTGTCGACGACCACCGTTTTCGACGGCGTGGCCGGCAGTTCGGCGGCAGGGGCTGTTATCGTTGCAGGGGGCGCAGTTGCCGTCGTTGCCGGAAGGGTAGCGGTTGCCGGGGGCGCGGGCGCGGTTGGCGCTGCGGGCGTTACGGCAGGCTTCGAACTCTGTCCGACGGGTATGGATATAACCACCTGTTGCGTTTCGACGGGTTTATTGACCGGTTGTTTGCCGACGGGCGGCGCAGGCGGCGCGACAACTGTCGGCGCGGCCGGCGTTGTGGCTGCAACCCCCAGGCTGAGGTCGGGCGTGGGCGGCGGCGGCACAAAGACCGGCGGCGCTGTGGTGGGCGGCGCAGCTACCGACGGCGTTGCGGGCGGCGTGGCTGCAACCTGAGGCACAGAGGTCGGGCTGAGGTCGGGCGTGGGCGGCGGCGGCACAAAGACCGGCTGGGCCGTGGCGGGCGGCGGCGGCGTGTCGACGTACAGTTTGCCCACCGGCGGCGCGGCCCCCTTACGTTCCAGCTCGCTGATGTAGGCTTTGGTGTAGTAGACCGTGCTCGTGGCTCGGCGCAGAAAGACGGCGTAATGTTTTGTGATGTAGTTGAACGCCGCTCCGCCTCCCAGGGCTTTCATTCGGGCGACCATCTGCACGTCGGAGATGTTCGGCGTGTCGACGATCTTCAAAACCCCCTGACGCTGAGGCATCGACGGGTCACCGGAGATGAGCTTGCGCACCTCCTGCCAGTCGACGAGCCGCGAGCGGGTGTGTATCTTCTCGCGTTCCATGTGGGGGAACTGCCACATTATATAGCTCTTCACCGCACGTGAACGTTCTTCTGCCAGCTGCATGTTGCGGGTTACCGTCCCCTCGGGCGAGGCGTAGGCGTTGACCACGATCGAATCTATGTTGACCATGAACTGAGGGTCGCTCAGCAGATTGTTTATTTGCGACAACGCGCTGGCGTTGTCGTAAAACTCCTTCATCAGCAACGACTGGTTGACGGGATAATAGACTGTGACGCCGTTGGTCGAATCCTTCTGATAGTCGATGATCCGCCCCTGGGCATAATCGGTATGCGCCGAAGCGAAGGTCACCGTCAGCAGGAGCGGCAACAGCGGAGCAAGCCTGCTACTGTATCTTTTTTTGTGATGCATTGTGGTCTGTTTTTACATGTCATAAATAATTTACGAATATTCCGAACCTATGCCCGTTCACTCTGAACTTTCGCAGGGACGCCGAGTGGTTGCAGGTTCGGAAGCAGGGACAGGGGGCGTCAGTTGCAGTCCGTATTCGACATTTGCCATGCGCCGGAGTTCTTTATAACGGTATCCCATACATCCTTTTTTTATGCGACCTGTTTCCGTCGCCGGTTTTCCCTTTTCTTGTTGCCGCTTTCGGCCTGCTTTGGCTTGCTGTTGCTTTTGTTCGGCTGCCACTTCGCTTTTGGCCTGTCGCCGCTTTGCCTGCTGTGGCTTTTGCTCGGCTGCCTCTTCGCTTTTGGTTAGTTGTAGCTTTGCTCGAAAATGTTCGGCGAACCATGCCGGCCTGTCGTCCGCTTTGTTTACTTGTTCTGTTCCATTGCTTTTGTTTCCTTGCGTTGCCTTCTGCTTTGCTCCTCTGTCTTGTGCCTGCTTAGCCCCCCTGCGCTTTGCCCACCCCTGCGTAAGCGTTGGTGTGATAACGATTAAGCCATATTTTCAACCCCTCGTCGGGAATACAACAAAAAGCGTGCCAAATCGAAAAAAATACAACATCCTTTTTTTTGAGAAGACAGATGCACGCTAAAAAAGCACCTGACACACAACGCAATAAAAGACACGCGCCCTTATCCTTCCGGATATTGGCGCGTGTAGCGTATGGAAAAAATTACTATTTCGGCGTTACGCGCAATGCGTTGCCCTTTGATTTGGAACTGCGAGAAAATATGTTTATCTGACGCGGAAAATGACCGTACTGTTTTGCATTTCGCCAAACAATTGTCAGTTTTTTTATCGAAATCGCCCATTTTGTATAATGTTTGGTAATTATATACAATTTTACACGAATTGCCGCTACCTGTCCAGTCCGGAGCCAGCGAAAGGGCGGAATGTAATGCAGCCCTGAGCCGGGGGTGGCTCCGGGCTGCCAGGCCTGCGACGCAGACTCGGATAATATGCTTAGTGTAAATTCGTATATAGTCGCCTAATGTTTTTACATTTTCACCTAAGTTGGTTAAATCACGTTCGAGCCGGATATAATTCACAGACCCTAAACGGCCCTCTGCGGCTGTTTGCGACGCTGTCGCAACCCCTGAAAAAACATAAATGCCACACCTGCCGCAAGATGAGCCATGAAAATAATTTTCGACAAAAATAAACATTATCTCCTAATAAACAAATTATTTAGCACAAAAAAACCATAAAATACACAAAAAGTTAATAATTAAATTTTATTATTCATTGTTATTATTATTTCATGTAAGAAGTGTTATAATAATACATCAAACATCATAAAAAATTGCCTAAATGTTTCATTTGATTACTTCGGCGTCATTTGCGTTCCAGACGTTTTTTGCGGCCATATTATGGCATGTCCGGTCGTAAATAATGCGGGGTGGGGTTGTGTCGTTCTGTGAAAAGCATCTGGTCGGCGTAGTTATTTTGGCAGCACAAAGACGCACAACAGCTATTTTGGTGCTGTTTTTATATCCTTAATTATTATAAATAGTATTTTGCGGCCTGCTGCCCCGAATAACTGCGACGGGCCGCCACCGTGGGTATCGGGCCGTCGCTACGGGCGCAGACCTCCCACTCCGGACACATGGCCGCCGCCGCAGGGATGGTAGCCGATTATGCAAATTATAGGCATTTGGACACCTTAGCCTTGCCCCCGTCATTCTAATACTGTGAGAAAATGAAGATGGGCTGTGATTTTCGGAGGTATTTTCATTTGCATGTGGGTGGCTGCTGCGAGGTTCGGGGTAACGGTTCCGTGCTGTCCCGAACGTCGAGGGTAAACCCCGGTCAGCCTTACCGTGTTTTGCGCCACCGTTACGATGCAGCCTTTCCCCCCGGAGCCTGTAACCCCACTCGCCTCCGCCCTCAAACCTTATACCCCTTTCCTGCTGCGACAGGGCAGCAGATATTGTTCTGATGCGCATAGCGCACCATTGACCGCCGGAGCACGGCGAGGGCGGTGTAACGATAAACAAGC
>JAIRQC010000046.1 GCA_031256675.1 Rikenellaceae bacterium | reverse complement strand
CGTCGTGGCAATGGGTTCGGTGACCGAGACCATCAAGGAGACCATCGACTATCTGCGCGCCAAAGGCGAAAAGGTGGGGCTTGTGACGGTGCATCTCTACCGCCCGTTCTCCGAGAAGTATTTCTTCGACGCGCTGCCCTCGTCGGTCAAAAAGATCTGCGTGCTCGACCGCACCAAAGAGCCCGGTGCCACGGGCGATCCGCTCTATCTCGACGTCAAGGAGATGTTCTACGGCAAGGCTGGCGCGCCGACGATTATCGGCGGACGCTACGGCCTCTCGTCGAAAGACACCACCCCGGCGCAGATGATCGCCGTCTACGACAACCTCAAATCGGACGGGCCGAAGGACAAATTTACCGTCGGCATCAACGACGACGTGACGTTCCACTCGCTGCCCATCGGACAGGAGATCAGCCTGGCCTCCGACGGCACCTTCGAGGGGCTCTTCTTCGGTCTCGGGGCGGACGGTACGGTGGGGGCCAACAAGAACTCCATCAAGATCATCGGCGACGCCACGGACAAATACTGCCAGGCCTACTTTTCCTATGATTCGAAGAAGTCGGGCGGCTACACCAGTTCGCACCTGCGCTTTGGCGACAGCCCCATTCGCTCGCCCTATCTGGTGACCACGCCCAATTTCGTGGCCTGTCACGTGCCGTCGTATGTCGACAAGTATGACGTGCTTAAAGGTATCAAGCAGGGTGGGTCGTTCCTGCTCAACTCCATCCACGACGCCGAGGCGACCAAAGCCTCGCTGCCCGATGCGATGAAACGGACGCTGGCCGAGAAGAAGATCAACTTCTACATAATCAACGCCACAAGGATCGCCGAGGAGATCGGCCTCGGCAACCGCACCAACACCATCATGCAGGCGGCGTTCTTCAAGATCTCGGGGGTGATCCCCTACGAGCAGGCCGTCGAGCAGATGAAAAAGGCCATCTACAAATCCTATGGCAAGAAGGGCGAGGAGATTGTCAACATGAACTATGCCGCCGTCGACAAGGGCGGCTCGGAGGTGGTCAGGGTCGATGTTCCCGCCGAATGGGCTTCGCTGGCCCCGAAAGCCGTAGCCGACAACGCCGACGTGCCCGACTTCGTGAAGAAGGTGGTGCTGCCGGTCAACGCGCTCAAAGGCGACGACCTGCCGGTGAGCGTCTTCAACGGACGCGAGGACGGCACGTGGGACAACGGCACGTCGCAGTACGAGAAACGTGGCATCGCGGTGAACGTTCCGCAGTGGATAGCGGCCAACTGTATCCAGTGCAACCAGTGCTCCTACGTCTGCCCCCACGCCGTGATACGCCCGTTCCTCGCCACCGAGGCCGAGGCTGCGGCGGCTCCCGCAGGGACAGAGTTCGTGCAGGGAGTTGGCGCGACCAAAGAATACAGGTTCAGGCTGCAAATATCGCCGCTCGACTGTACGGGCTGCACCAACTGTGTGCAGGTCTGCCCCGCCCCGAACAAGGCGATAGAGATGAAGCCGCTGGAGGAGATGATGGTCGAGCAGCCGCGCTGGGAGTACATGCACGGAAAGGTGGGCTACAAGGATACCGTTGTCGACAAGACCAAGACGGTCAAGAACCTGCAATTTGCCCAGCCGCTGTTCGAGTTCTCGGGCGCGTGTGCCGGCTGCGGCGAGACCTCTTATATAAAGGCTATCACGCAGCTGCTCGGCGACCGTATGGTGATCGCCAACGCCACGGGCTGCTCGTCGATCTACGGAGCGTCGGCCCCCTCGACACCTTACTGCCTCAACGCCAAAGGCAAAGGGCCGGCCTGGGCCAACTCGCTCTTCGAAGACAACGCCGAGTTCGGCCTCGGAATGCTGCTGGGCGCGGAGAAGATGCGCACCCGTCTGGCCGAGAAGATGACCGCCGCCATCGGGAGTTGCCCGTGCTGCTCGGACGAGTTGAAGGCGGCCATGAAGGAGTGGATCGACGCAAAAGATAACGGCGAGGCGAGCGTCGCTGCGTCGGCCAAACTACTGCCCCTCGTGGAGGCCTGCGACTGCGACACATGCAAGGAGATCGTCGAGCTGAAGCAGTATCTGGTCAAGAAGTCGCAGTGGATCATCGGCGGCGACGGCTGGGCTTACGACATCGGTTACGGCGGCCTTGACCACGTGCTGGCTTCGGGCATGGACGTCAACATACTGGTGCTCGACACGGAGGTCTACTCCAACACCGGCGGCCAGTCGTCCAAGTCGACCCCGATCGGGGCTGTGGCCAAGTTCGCCACCTCCGGCAAGCGCATCCGCAAGAAAGACCTCGGGGCCATTGCCATGACCTACGGTTATGTATATGTGGCCCAGGTTGGTCTGGGAGCAAACCAGAACCAGTTCTTCCAGGCCGTCAAGGAGGCCGAGGCTTACCCCGGCCCGTCGATCATCATCGCCTACGCCCCGTGCATCAACCACGGCATCCGCGGCGGCATGACCCGCACTCCGCTGGTGGTTAAGGAGGCTGTCGAGAGCGGCTACTGGCACCTGTGGCGTTACAACCCGACGCTGGAGCAGAGCGGCAAGAACCCGTTCGTCTACGACTCGAAAGAGCCCGACTGGAACAAGTTCCAGAGTTTCCTCGCCGATCAGGTGCGCTACACCTCTTTGAAGAAAACATTCCCCGCCGAGGCTGCGGAGCTCTTTGCCGCCGCCGAGGAGAACGCAAAATGGCGATACAAATCCTATCAGCGTTACGCGGCAATGAAGTTTGAGGAGTAAGAAACAGTACCGGCGGTGAGAAGTTCACCGCCGGTACTGTTTTATGCCACCCTTGAACGGAAAGCAGGCTTGGCTGGAGCAGGCTTGGCTTTTAGAGCAGCCCAATTACTTCCACTTGTCTGCTTCGAGGACGGCGAGAAGGTCTTTGCCCTTGTAGAGCAGCAACATGTAGATGTCGAGCTTGTAGTTGTCGGCCTCCTGCAACGCCTTGCAGAACTTGGTCTCGGTGGTCTGGTCGAGACAGAATGCCTTGGTCGACACGAGCTGGTCGATCTTGATCGGGCCGGCCCTTTTGACGGCGTCGAACATGGAGACGCTGCCCGAAATGCGGTTGCAGTCGCCCTTGCCCGTGATACGGCTGTCCTGGCTGATGGTGATGCAGAATTTTTCGGACGAACCGGCCACCTCTTTGCCGTCGAGCTGGGTCAGCCGCCACTCCGTTCCGACGAGCGGTTTGGCGTTGGCCTGTTGCAGTTTCCGACAGTTGCAGCAACTTCCGAGCAACGCCGTTGCCGAAGCCAGAAGAAACAATGTGCGCAGTTTCATGACAGATTGATTTAATTTGATAGACAAAAATACTACCTTTGGAGCAAATATTATGCCGTGATGAAAAAAATTATTGAAACCGACGCCGCTCCGGCGGCCATAGGGCCTTACAGCCAGGCTGTTGAAACAAACGGAACGATCTATGTCTCGGGGCAGCTCCCGATCGACCCGACGACGGGAACGATGCCCGCCGATATTGCAGCCCAAACCGCACAGTCCATCGCCAATATCGAGGCCATACTTCGCGCTGCGGGGTGCGGGCTGTCCAACGTGGTCAAAACCACCGTCCTGCTGGCTGACATGGCCGACTTTGCCGCGATGAACGAGATCTATGCCGCCCGTTTCACCGCTCCGGCCCCGGCCCGCGCCTGCTATCAGGTGGCCCGCCTGCCGAAGGACGCCCGCGTAGAGATCGAAGCCATAGCCGTGAAATAGTTGACAGGGGCCGCTCGAACGTGCGAAGTAGGTTGCACCAGGAAACCGGTCTGCATTATTTTTTTGACAGGGTATTTTATTGTTTTAATTTTTATATTATATTTGCGATATTAAATAATCACTTAAAAACCATCCCGTCATGAAAAAGATCACTATTTTGATGGCCGCCATCGGCTTGACGACCGTGAATTTCGCCTCGGCGCAGGACGAGCAGCCTGCCTCAAACTACATCAATATCGCCTATAACTTCCAGCAGTTGGGGGTTAACGAAAACAGCGTCAAGCCGCTCGACTGGGGCGCAGGGCTCGAATTTGGCAAGACATTCTTCGCGCATAAGGAGCCGATAGCCCAAATGCTGTGGTTAGGTATCGACTGGAGTTATGTGGATTTGCAGTATGCTACCAAAAAGGAGGATACCTCTATTGTCACGCATGTCGCCCAGGCGGGAATGCAGGTCGGGCCGTCGCTGACCGTTACCCTGTTCGATGCGCTCTATCTCAAAGCCAACGTGCGCTATGCGCCTACATATTCCGCCTATGCATGTCGATACGGAACTGGCGCCGATCAGATGTGGGATGTTTACAGCGGATATACCGGCTATATCACCGCCGGATTTTCGGCCTCGTTCAAGCTCATTACCGCAGGCTTCGAGTATCGTGCAAATACCAACGTTCCGGAGTTCTCGCCCAATGCAAAGAAAGGTCTTATGGGTTCGCTTTTAGGCGACAAAAAAGTCAAGTTCGAGATGCCGTCAGCCAGAGTGTATCTGGGATTCAGGTTTTAAGGGCCCTCTCTCTGTTTCGCCCGACGATAAATGGTTGTCGGGCGATTTTTTATGACTGCACGGCAAACAATGATGCGAAATTTTTATAGTTTTGTGCGATTAAATAACAACCATTATGAAAAGACAACTTTTTCTGTTAGCCGCCGCCGGAACGGTCGGCATGGGCCTCGGTTCGTGCGACGCGCTGAAACAGACGGCCGGAAGCGCTGCGAGCCTTACGCAGTGCGAGTATAGCTACAACTCGATCGCCGGTCTGTCGCTGGCGGGGGTCAACGTGCAGAACATCACCTCGCTGTCGTCGCTCAACCTGCTCGACGCGGCCAAACTCACCGCCGCCCTTGCACAGATCGGCAGCGGCAGCGGAACTCTGCCGCTGCAATTCACGCTCAATCTGGATGTTAAAAATCCAGGGACGCAGACCGCCGCCATTAGCGCGCTGCAATATATCCTCGAGATCGACGACGTCGAGATGACCGGCGGCAACATCGAACAGGGCTTCTCGGCGCCTGCCGGCGGAGTGTCGCAACTGCCGGTGCAGCTGTCGTTCGACCTGAAAAAGGTGATGACTGGACAGTCTGCCGATGCGATCAAGAACCTGGCCATGAACTTTATAGGCGTCGGTTCGACCCCGACCAACGTGCGCCTGCGTCTCAAACCGAGCATGACCGTCGCCGGAAAGACCATAATCAGCCCGACCTACATTCCGGTCACGTTCCAGTACGGCAAGGGGGCAAAATAAAAAAAGGCAGGATTTGTAGGACTGCCGGACTGTTAAAACGGTCCGGCTTTTTTTACAGCCACTTTTTCCACCGGAAGTACAGATATGACAGCGCGGCGCTGACAACCATCAGTCCCAGAGCGATATAATAACCGTGCTTCCAGCCGAGTTCGGGCATGTTGTGAAAATTCATGCCGTAGATGCTCGCGATCATCGTCGGCGGCATGAAAAATACAGCCGCCACGGTGAAGATCTTCGTGACGTTGTTCTGCTCAATGTTCATCAGCCCCATCGCCGTCTCTTGCAGGTAGTCGAGACGCTCGGAGTTGAAGTCGGTATGGTTGATGAGCGAGGCTACGTCCTTGATCATCAGCGTGATCTTCGACGCCACATCGTGCGGGAAACGGATGCTGCGCTGAATGCCCGACAACACGCGCTGACGGTCGAAAATACTCTCGCGGATGAGCATCGTGTTCTCTTGCAGGATGTTGATGTGCTTGATGATCTCGGTGCTGACGCGCTTGCTGACCAGCAGCTCCTTGCTCAGGGCGGTGATCTGCTTGACCAGCACCTCGATAAGGTCGGCGTCGTAGTCGATGCGCACTTCCAGTACCGATATAAGTATATGATAGCCTGTCGGATAGCTGCCGAAATTCATTTGCAGCCGCTTGGCCGCCTCGGTCAGCGACCGCAGTTCCGTCGAGCGCACCGACACCATGACGCCCCGCGTGATGATGAACGACACAGGGTCGACCGAAAAGCTGTCACCGCTGAGCGTCAGATAGTTGGAGTTGCAGATCACGGCGTTCTCGCTCTCGGAGTATTTCGACGTGGTCTCGATCTCCTCGACCTGCTGTTCGGTTTGGAGGTTGATTTCCAGATAGTTCTCCACCACGCGCCGCTCCTTTATGGTGGGTTCCATCAGGTCTATCCACAGGATGTCGTCGTGGGCGAGCTCCTCGAAGAGTTTGACGTCGGCGTTGTTGACGACCTTGTTGTACTGCTTTAAATAGATGGTTATCATAGCGTTACGTTTTGTGGCGCACTGTAACCATCCTTGCATTTGTGCAAAAACAGTTCCAGCGAGCGGCGTTTGGCCTCGTCGAGGTTGTAGTCTATGTTGCGGGTGAGATAGTCGACGGCGTATGGTTTGTCGCAGTGAGGGCTGGCGGCGACCGCCTCGGCAATGTGTTCGACCCCGTAACACAGCGAGCCTTCGAGGGCTGCCGTCGTCGCCCCCTGCGTATCAGGGCTGGCGACCCACAGCGCGAAGACGAACGGCAGCCCGGTGAGTTCGCGCCACGCCCGCGCCAGATCGTAAGAGTAGCCGAACCGCCCCTCGTGATCGAAAACCTTGTCGCCGATAAGCAGGAAAGCGTCGCCCGTGCGCGCATTATCGAGCGGCGAGAGGTCGGACATGTCGATGCGTTCGGGTTCAATGCGCCACAACTCGCGGCACAAGATGGCCGACAGCGCAACCGAGGTCAGCGAATGGCTGTCGAGGAAAAGCCTTCTGACGTTGCTTATGGGGCTGTCGCCGACGATGACCACCGTGCGCACATCTCCCACCGCGCCGATGCAGAAAGAGGTAATTATGTTATGTTCAGGGATTTCAAGCAGCGCCGCCGAAGGCAGCAGGGCAACGTCGGCCCGTCCGGAGGCGAAAGCCTCGGCGCAACCGCTCGGCGGAGACAACAGCAATTCGGCGCGCAAAAGGCCCGCGCGCTCGATACCGTACACCATAGGGACGGTATTCAGGTAGGATACTGCCGAAATTCTGCTGCCAGGGGTCATCTCCGTCCATAGGGCTTTTATTTAGTTTATTGCGCGCAATACTGTTTCTTTTCGCTGCGTGCGGGGCGCTCCGCTGACGGCTGCCGCGATAATTTTTCGCCGCCTGCGGCTTCCGTCGCCTCCGTCGCTTTCGCGGCTTCCGTCGACTTCTGTCGCCTTGTCGGCTTCCAGCGCATCATTATGCCGCCCGAGGGCCGGAAAATCAGGGCCGATTTTCAGTTTCTCTTTTGCAGTGTGTCGATCAGCGCTTCGGTCAGGTCGACGCCGGCGCCGTTGCCCAGCGCGCAGATGGCCCAGAGCACGTCGGCCAACTCGACGGACATCTCCTCGCGCAGCCGCACGGGGTCAGCCGATGGGTCGCTGTGCTTCTGTGCGATGACACGGGCCAACTCGCCCACCTCCTCGGTGAGGGCGGCCATATTGGTGAGTTCGCTCTTGTGCCTCGACGGCGACTTGCCCACCCACGCCTCCACCAACTCCTGTACCTCTTTAAGCGTCACTCGTGCGTAAATTTCGACAAAGTTAATATTTTTTTAGAAGAAAAACGTCGCTCCGAAAAGTTATGCGGCCTGCAGACGGCAGGGGATGCTCGGATGCCAAGCTACCTGAGCAGCCCTGCGCCCGAAGAGCGCAAAAGTGCGCAGGCCATTGCAAGTCCATGTTTATTTTGCCTGCCTCGTTTTGTACGCCGCCTTGTAATTCCCCTTTGCCATCGAGGAGAGCTTGCCCGAGAGCAACGCCCGGCGCAGGGGCTGCAACCGGTCGGTGAAGAAATGCCCTTCGAGGTGGTCTGCCTCGTGCTGGGCTATGCGGGCAGGGAAACCGTCGAGCGCCTCCTCATGAGGCTCGAAATTCTCGTCGAAGTACTTGATAACGATCTTCTCGGGTCGGTAGAGCTCCTCGTGGATGCCCGGCACGCTCAAACATCCCTCGCTGAGCCTGATCTCCTCGTCCGACGTTTCGACGATCTCGGGGTTGATGAATACGCGCTGAAAATCGGCCAGTTCAGGATGTTCGTCGGCATAGATCGAGGCGTCGGCCACGATCAGCCGGATGTTCCTGCCGATCTGCGGCGCGGCCAGCCCCACCCCCTCCGAGGCGCGCATCGTCTCGAACATGTCGGCGATCAACTGCTTCAACTCCGGATAATCGGGCGTAACGGGCTCGCTCTCCTTGCGCAGCGACGGCGAACCGTAAATTAAAATAGGATAGACCATAAAAATTGTTCCGTTTTGGGAAAGTCCTCTATCATTGGGAACTCTCCATGTAACTTTGCAGGATTATCGTAGCGCTGACCTTGTCTACCAGCGCTTTATCGCGTCGTTTCATCTTCGGGACGCCCGCCTCGCGAATGGCGCGTTGGGCCATGACCGAGGTGAAGCGTTCGTCGTGCCACACGACCTTTGCCGCCGGAAACTCCCGAAGCAACGCGCGGAAGAACGGTTCGACGAGGGCCATCGACTCCGACGGGCTGCCGTCCATCCTCACCGGCTTGCCGACAACGATCGTATCGACCTCATTTGTCGCCATGTAGCTCCGCAGCCACTGCATCAGCGTGTGGGTCGGCACGGTTTCGAGCCCGCCGGCGATGATGCGCAGAGGGTCGCTGACGGCTATCCCCGTGCGTCGCGCGCCGTAATCTATGGCCAGAATCCGCCCCATTCGGCTGCAAAAGTAAGCAATTTTCGGCTTCTGCCAACATAAAATTTACTATCTTTACGGCCTGAAAAATAACGAAAAATATGCTGTACCCGTTAAAATTCCGTCCGCTGCTCAAAGAGCGCATCTGGGGCGGCGACCTGTTGTCCACGGCGATGGGCAAACGTCTGCCTGCGGGCAAAAAGATCGGCGAGAGCTGGGAGATCTCGGGCGTCGTGGGCGACATATCGACAGTCGCCTCCGGAGCGCTGAAAGGCAACAACTTGCAGGAGTTGATAGAGGTCTATATGGGCGATCTGGTGGGCGAGAAGGTTTATGAGAGGTTCGGGCTCGAATTTCCGCTGCTCATCAAGCTGATAGATGCCGAGGATGTGCTGTCGGTGCAGGTGCATCCCGACGACGCGCTGGCGGCCGAACGCCATAACTCGTTCGGCAAGACCGAGATGTGGTATGTCGTCGACTGTCTGCCGGGGGCGTCGCTCTATGTGGGTTTCGACGGTCGCGTAACGCGCGAGCAGTATCTTGCCGCCGTGGCTGCCGGAGAGTTGCCCTCGCTGTTGCGCAGGGTGGAGGTGCGCCCCGGCGACACGTTTTTTATCCCCGCCGGAACGATTCACGCCATCGGCAAGGGCATTCTGATCGCCGAGATCCAGCAAACGTCGGACGTCACCTACCGCGTCGACGACTGGGGGCGCGTAGACGATAACGGCAACCCGAGACAGCTCCACACCGAACTGGCCGTCGACGCTATCGACTTCGAGGGCGGCCAGAACTGCATCGCGACGCGCCAACCGGTCAGGAACGAGGCGGTAACCCTGGTCGAGTGTCCCTACTTCACCACCAACGTCGTCGAGCTCGACGGCGAGATGCTGCGCGACTACTCGCGGCTCGACTCGTTCGTGATCTACATCTGTCTCGACGGCTCGACGTCCATCCGCGGCGTCGACGGCTCCGAAACCGTTGTCGTCAATGGCGAGAGCGTGCTGTTGCCAGCCGAGGAGAGCGAGGCGACGCTCACAGGGCGCAGCCGTCTGCTGGAAGTTTACATCGGTTCGCTCTGATGAGGCTGCTGGTTCAGCGTGTGCGTCGTGCGTCGGTTTCCATCGGCGGAAAGTTGCATTCGGCAATCGGGCCGGGGTTACTGATATTCGTCGGCGTGGGGCGCGACGACACGGACGAGGACGTCGAGTGGCTGGCGGGCAAGGCGGCGCGGTTGCGGATATTCGACGACGGGGCGGGAGTGATGAACCTCGACCTTCGGCAGGCGGGCGGCGATGCGCTGGCGGTGAGCCAGTTTACCCTGCACGCCGCCACCCGCCGAGGCAACCGTCCGTCGTACATCGCCGCCGCCGGACCCGACATGGCCGTACCTCTGTATGAGGCCTTTGTGGCGCATCTCTCCGCCGAACTGGGCCGTCCGGTCGCAACAGGGGTCTTCGGCGCCGACATGCAGGTGGAACTCATAAACGACGGCCCGGTAACGATATGGATAGATTCGAAAAACAGGGAATAATAAACACTGTCAAATTTTGAAATGTTATGTTTATTTTTATATGTATTATTGCAGCCACAAACAGCACAAAACAAAAGCCTATGACATGACAGCGTATTGATGCGCACATCTCGAACATATTGGAAAAGCGTTTAGCTTTCGTTCCGGCTACTGAAACTTCGACAAATTCAAACTCTGACGGGAATAAAGTGATAACGTCCACGCTCCGGCGTGGGCATTACTCATTTTATCCGTCAGACAGGTTGTCGAAGACCTCAGTGCCGATAAACAAGAGTTTTGTCCGCGCTTTTTTATGTGCGTATGCCAACCCTTACAGTTGAAAACATGGACTGGATAAAATAATTGCAACATTCAAAAAAAATTAAAAATATGGGACTGTTTGGCTTTGGACGAAGAAGCGAGCCGGAAGAAGAACGACCGGCAATTGATACGAACGGCGACAGGGAAGACGGACGCCGCGCCACGGAATATCCGATAAACAGAATAATCAGGGAAATAGGCAAAGATTCGAGTGAAGACGGGTTTAATGATGCCGTGGCGACCGAAGATACGGTGTACATGGAGAGGCGTATAATGAAATAAGAAACGGTATATGGCACTTGTGCGAGAAGGTCATTCTGATATATGAAAACGATATAGTCGAGAAGGAAAGCCATATCGCTCTGCTGCACAAGATGGGACTGCTCGATTCCGAGCGGAAGGCGACAGGGATAAAACAGATGTACAACGCCCATATTGAGCGAATAAGGGAGATACAGCGAAATCTCGACGATCGCACGCTCGTTGTGTTCGACTCTTATGAATGTGGCTACCTCAAGGGTGTCATAGCAAAGTCCGTCACCGGCAAGTATACGAAACAACCAAGAGAAACTACGATATGACGACAATAAGCAGGATCGGATGTTTTCTGATCGGATGGAATCCCCAAATACTGAGAAACTGCGGTGAAGCCAGTCATGCCATGTTAAAAAATACGTGGCGTCTGTCGCCATCATATCCACGCTTTGGGGCGTTATTGGGTGGAACGTGGCCGGTTCGTATGCAGGAATGGAGAAATGGTACGGCAAACTGATCGTTTCCATAGTTTTCATATTGTTTATTATACTGATAGAACGAACCATAATACATTCTCACGGGAACATTCGCTGGCAAAGAGCATTCCGGATTTTTTTGGGTTTGTTGATGGCGTTTATCGGCTCGACAATTTTCGATCAGATTTTTTTCGGTCATGACGTGGAGGTCAGAATGAAAGAGATCAGGAGCGGGCAGATAGACAGAGAGATACCCGTGCGCAGCAAGTTGTTGGACGAAGAGATAAGCGGCTTGGTGCGAGTATGCGATTCTGTTGAAAGGTATAATATGTCGCTGTATGAAGAGATTGGTAAGAGGCCTAATATTGTTACGTTCGATGTGAGTTCCACAACGCGACAGGTTGGCATGGACGACAGCGGAAAACCGGTTACGGAAAGAGACAGAACGGTAACGCGACGCTCTACGGTTAATCCTGCCGTGGAGTTGGCGCAAAGAAACCACCTGCTGCTGAAAGATTACTGAGCGAGAATAACTCAGTTGCAGGACAGGAAATTGAATGTTGTGCATGAGGTGCGCAGCGAATATGAAGCTACGCAAAACGGCTTTCTGGAAGAACTCGTTGCTTTATATTCCATTGTGGCGGAGAAGTGGATCGCGCTCGTTTTCTATGCGGTTCTGCTCGTATTTCTGTTATTGCTGGAACTGCTTGTCATTATCTCCAAAAGCGGTAGCAAATGCGATTACGACAAGATTGTCGAACATCAGACGTATGTGCGCAATATGGAATTGAGCGCTCTAAAGCAGGGCCGAGAGTAGTTGTGGTTGAGCGCAAATCAATAATATTGATTTGCGCTTGTATTTTTTCTGAAATATTTCCTTACCTTTGCCGCCGAGATTGAAAGGGGTGCCCTGACGTTTGTTTTCGGACAAGCGTCACGAATTGGCTGAGATTATACCCATGAACCTGATCCGGGTAATGCCGGCGTAGGGAGAGAATGGCCGCTGTGCGCAAAGCGGTCGGGCAAGGCGAAGTAGCGAAAGCGAAAATCCCAAACAAAAGGAAGCCCCTTTCTGTTTCGTATAACTTGTTAAATGCGAAAAAGATGAGGAGAATTATCCTGACAGCGACGCTGTCATGGGCATGCTTTGCCTTTCCGGCCCCTGCTTCGGTCCAAACATCCCAACAGGCTCAACAACCGGACCAAACACAACCAGCCAAAACGCCCCAACAACAGGCCTCCGAAAAGGCCCAGCCGGCCATAACGCCGGCCCAAACAACCCTGCAACCGGCCCCCAAACCCGATACGGTCAGGACGATTGCCGAGGTGTCGGTGTCGGCTGTCCGTGCCGGGGCTACCACCCCGATGGCCTACGCCAATGTGCACAGGGAGCAGATCGAGCATAACAACTTCGGACAGGACGTTCCGTTCCTTTTGCTGAACACCCCGTCGGCTGTGGCTACCTCGGACGCGGGCAACGGCGTTGGCTACACCGGCATCCGCATCCGCGGCAGCGACGCCTCGCGTATCAACGTGACGCTAAACGACATTCCGCTCAACGACGCCGAGTCGCACGGGCTTTACTGGGTCGACCTGCCGGATGTGGCCTCGTCTTTGGAAGATATGCAGATCCAGCGAGGCGTGGGCAGTTCGACCAACGGCGCGGGAGCCTTCGGGGGCAGCATCAACATGCGCAGCGCGGCGACCGACCGGAAAGCAGGGGGCGAACTGTCGGGCAGCTACGGCTCGTTCAACACTTATCGACGCTCGATAAAACTCACCAGCGGCCTGGTCGACGACCGCTGGGGTGTGAGCCTCAGGCTGTCGGACATCCATTCGGACGGATATATCCGTCGCGCGTCGACCGATATGAGTTCATATTTCGCCCAGCTCGAATACCTCGGCAATAACTGGTTTGTCAAGTTGATAGGCTTCTCCGGACGCGAAAAGAGCTATCACGCCTGGGACGGCGTTTCGCGCTCGCAACTCCTCACCGACCGCCGCTACAACCCAAGCGGCGAGATTCGCGATGCAAACAACAACGTAACAGGGTTTTACGACGGCCAGACCGACAACTACCTGCAAAATAATTACCAGTTGCTGTTCACCAGGCAGCTCGGCAAAAAATGGAGTTTCAGCCACAATTTTCACTACACGCGCGGCGATGGTTACTACGAGGAGTACAAAAACGATCGCAAGCTCGTCGAGTACGGCCTCCGGCAATTCACCGACGGCAGCGGGACGACAATCTCCAAAAGCAGCCTTGTCCGCCGCAAACAGATGGGCAACGATTTCTGGGGCGTGGTGGTGACGCTCGACTACACGGCGGACAAACTGCACGTTACGCAGGGTACGGCCGTAAATCATTACGTCGGCGGTCACAAGGGGCGGGTGATATGGGTTAAGAACTATATCGGCGATCTGGCCCCCGACCACGTATATTACAGGAACAGCTCGGACAAGGACGACGTATCGCTGTTCCTCAAAGCCACATACGCCCTCACGCCACGGCTGAGCCTCTACGGCGACGCGCAATATCGTTACATCTACCACCGGATCGACGGAGTGAACGACAAGTGGGACGGCAACGCCATGCAGCCGCTCGACGTTTCGCGCCGCTACGACTTTTTCAACCCCAAGGGCGGGCTGTTCTGGCGGCCCGCCGACGGGCATGAACTCTTCGCCTCGGTGGCGGTGGGACACAAGGAGCCTACGCGCAACAACTTCACCGACGCTGTTACCTCTGTTCCGCCGCGCGCCGAAAGCGTGGTCGACTACGAGGTCGGCTACAACTATAAAAGCGCAAAGTTCAGCGCCTCGGCCAACCTCTACTACATGGATTACCGCGACCAGATCATCCTCACGGGCCGCGTCAACGAGATCGGCGAACCCATCGGCGAAAACGTCCCTGTAAGCTACCGCATGGGCGTGGAGCTTACGGCCGGGGCGCGCATCGTGCGCCGGTTGCGCTGGGACGGCAACATCTCGCTGAGCCGCAACAGGATAGAGAACTACGTGGAGTATGTCGACGACTGGGTGAACGGCGGCCAGCAGACCCTCCCCGCCGGCAACACAACCATCGCCTACTCCCCCTCGGTGACGGCAGCAAGCGTTTTCAGCTTCGACCTCGGCGCGTTGAACATAGCCCTGCAATCGAACTTCGTCGGGGCGCAGTACCTCTCCAACTCCAACCGCGACGATCTGCGGCTCAAAAGCTACCTCGTCAACAACCTGCGCGCTTCATACCTGTTCCGGCTGGGCAAAACCCGCGGCCTCGAACTCTCCGCCGCGCTCAACAACCTGCTCGACCACAAGTATGAAAGCAACGGCTGGGGTTACTCCTATCTCGACGACGACAACGGCGCAGTCCGCCGCATAGACGACGCGGGATATTTCCCTCAGGCAGGAATCAACTTCATGACAGCCATTAAATTACGCTTCTGATGCGCTGGCTGGAGATTGCAGGGGTGATCACGGGGCTGATCTATCTGTGGCTCGAATATCGCGCCGACATACGGCTGTGGGTGGCGGGGATCATAATGCCCGCAATCTACATCCCTGTCTACTACACATCGGGATTTTATGCCGACGCGGGCGTCAACGTCTGCTACCTGCTGGCCGGACTTTACGGCTGGATGTTCTGGCGAGGCAGGAGAAGCAGGGATAACGCAGCGGGGACTTCCGGGGGCGCAAACCACTCCCGTCTCCCCATTTCCCGCACGCCGCGGCGGATGTGGCTGCCGATGTTCTTGATTTTTATAGCTATCTTTGCAGCGTTGGCATTGCTGCTGACACGCTTCACGGACAGCACGGTGCCATACGGCGACGGTTTCACCACGGCGCTGAGCATCGTGGCGTTGTGGATGCTCTCGCGCAAGTACGTCGAGCAGTGGCTGATATGGGTGGCGGTGGACGCGGTATGCAGCGGGCTATATATTTATAAAGGGCTCCATCCCACCGCCGGACTTTATGCCCTCTATGCCGTCATAGCCGTGTTCGGCTATGTGAAATGGAAAAAAGGATTGGCGACAAACACGTGACACTTCCGGACATAACCCTTCCGACGACCGCGGTGATCCTTGCCGACGGGCTATATCCCATGTCGGGGCCTGCGGCGGAGATACTTCGCTCGGCCCCTCGCGTGGTGTGCTGCGACGGGGCTGCCAACCGCTTCGTCGTGCGCAGGATGCGGCGCCCTGAGGCTATTGTGGGCGACTGCGACTCGCTGTCGGCGTGGGTGCGACACCTGTGCCGCGAGGTCGTCCATCAGGACGACGACCAGCTGACCAACGACCTGACCAAAGCGGTCGGCTACTGCGTCGGGCAGGGGGCGACGGACATAGTTATCCTCGGCGCGACAGGTCGGCGCGAAGATCACACGCTGGGCAATATCTCGTTGCTGTGCGACTATGCCCGGCGGGCCAATGTGGCGATGGTGACCGATAACGGCGTTTTCATCCCGATGACCGGTCGCCGCAGCTTCGAGAGTTTCGCCGGACAGCAGGCGTCGATATTCGTTCTCAACCCCGGCAGCCGCGTCGTTTACGAGGGGTTGAAATATCCTCTGCCGGAGGAACGTCTGCGCTCGTGGTGGCAGGGGACGCTCAACGAGTCGCTCGGCGAGGTTTTCACGATCGAGTGCGACGGCGATGCAATAGTTTTCAGGGCTTTCGAGGGGGCGGCGGCTCGTTGCCGCCCCCGACGAGGCCGAAAATAAACGTTTTTATGAAGAAGAGTATCCTGTTCGTATGCCTCGGCAACATCTGCCGCTCGCCGGCCGCCGAGGGAATTTTCCGCGCGATGGTTGGGCGAACCGGGCGCGAGGCGGAGTTTGTGATCGACTCGGCGGGCACCTACGCCGGACACGACGGCGAGCTGCCCGACCCACGGATGCGCCGTGCGGCTGCCGCGCGGGGTTACGACCTTTCGAGCCGTTCGCGTCCGGTGCGCAGCAGCGATTTCGACCGTTTCGACATGATCATCGCCATGGACGACGCAAATTACGAGAAACTCCACCGTCTGGCCCCTTCTGTGGAGGCTGCGGCAAAAATTCACCGCATGGCTGAATTTTGCCGCCGCACCCGCGCCACACACATTCCCGACCCCTATTACGAGGGCAACGAGGGCTTCGAACACGTTCTCGACCTGTTGGAAGACGGGTGCAGGGAGCTGCTGAGGGAGATTGAATAAAGAACGGCCCGGACAATGTTCGGGCCGTTTCGGGTTATTCGGCTTTTGGGTCGCTGCCGTAAGCGTTATCGCCGGCATTGCCCTCCGTACAAAACAGCACGAGAAGCCAGACGGATCCTATTATAGGGACAAAACATATGAGAATCCACCAGCCGCTCTTGCCGACGTCGTGCAGACGCCTGACATTGACGGCAAGTTCGGGGATAAACAGTGCAATGCAGTACAAGATATAGACCGGGCCGAAATCGGCCTCGTTGCCAAAGATAGTAAAGGTTGTGCCCAGCACATTGTCGATGATTGACGCAGCTATGCTAAAAATCAGATTGAACAGGAGGAACATCCAAAATTCTTTCCGTCGGGTTCGCCCGCTGAAGACGGCATAATTGCGTAAAACGTTGAGATACCAGTTCATAATGAGGTTTTTTTAGGGGTTAGTCGAACTATGATAAAGATATGGAAATGGATTGAGAACTCAAAAATTTTTCGGCATATTTTTCCCTGCCTGTTCGTAGCAGTTAATTTGTAATTGCTTCCCGCTGTCCACGTTGCCGGTTGCGCAGGCCGAAGCAATCTTCTTCTCGTCACTGCGCGGCCTCTTAGTAATTATGGGGGCACGGCCCGAAGCTATTATGAGGCACAGGTCGAGGCAATAAGTGATACAAAACTGTTTTTCCGGATTGCTTCGCTCGTTTCACTCTCTCGCAACGACAAAAAGAACAGATTTGCTTCGGGCTAATCGCAATGAGGTGGAATTAGCGCAATGGCGGAAAAATGCTTACTTCCAGTATCTCATCTGCCTCTCCTGCGAGTACAGGCGGAGGTGTCTGACCAGATGATAGAACCAGCCGACTATTACGGACGGGGCGGCCAGCAGGACGAGCGTTGCCGCCTGTAATACTATCGCGGGTTACGGACGTTCCCCTGAAAACATCCGACATATATTGCAGCGAAAGCGGTATGGCCCCGAGCCCCAACGTACGGACTACGGCGAGACTGCGCCGTTTCCGCTCTCTAAGTTCCGACAGGTTCAAGCATCTCTATTATATTCTAAGAAAATGCCTGCCGATAAGCCACACCCCTTTGATCTCTGACGGCAATTACCGGCCGGCATTTTTTATATAACGTTTACAAGAAATAAATTTGCGAAAAAACAAATAATAGCTCAAAAAGATCAGCGAATTTTTTTGACGACCTCCCACAGTCGGTTGCGCAGGTTGGAACGGATGAGCCCTGTGTTGGCCATCGACGGGTTGACACGGTTGCAGAGCAGTACCATGAAACGGTCGCACTGCGGGTCGATCCAGACGATGGGCCCCGTGTAGCCCGTGTGGCCGTAACCGCCCCAGAGCGGCGAAGTGGGTTTTGAACGGTCGAAGCCCAAGCCACGGTAAATTTTACGCGAATATAACGGCATGGATATGAAATATTTGACCGTGGAGGCGCGCACGAATTGCCGCCCGTCGAGCGACCCGCCGCCGAGCATCATCCGACAGAACAGGGCTAGGTCGGCAGCGTCGGCAAATAGCCCCGCGCTCCCCTCGGCGCACCCGGCGGCCACCGAAGCGCGCATGTCGTTCGGATAGCCGCACACCAGCCCGCGGCCCAGCACAAAATCGACATTGGTTGGGGCGATCCTCTCGGCGGCGGCCCATCCCAAAGGGGCGAAACCGGTGTTTCGCATTCCGAGCTCGGCGAACAGTCCGGCACAGTACTCCCCGAACGGACGGGCGGTGATATGTTCGACGATCTGCCTTAGTATCATGAAGTTGACGTCCGAATAACGATAGCGTCCCGCCAGCGCGCCCGACCAACTGCGCCGTGCGAGGCCCACCAGCAGCGTGTCGACCGCAGGGGCGACATAGAGGTTCTCCCCCGACCGGCGATGGCTAGGCACGGGAACGAACGAGAGGTACAGACTGTCGTATAAAGGCTTGGCACACAGATAACAACCCGGCTCGACCAGTTGCGGGTACTCTGCCGAGCAGGTTTTGTCTGTCAGCGGCAGCGAATCCACGCTGTTGCGTACAAGATGGGGCGAAATGGCCATGTCGGGCAGGCCGGAGGTGTGGGTCAGCAGCGCGAGCAGCGTCACGCCGGCCACAGGAGAGCCGTCATACAGGGTCACATAGTCGCCCACGCGCCGCGACAGGTCGACCTGCCCCGTGTCGTAGAGCCGCATCATGGCCAGCGTTGTGGCGACGATCTTGGTGCAGGAGGCCAGGTCATAGAGGGTTCCTGGCGCTACTGCCGCCGCGTGCGAACTCTCCGTCCAGCCGTAACAGGCCGAATAGATCACCCCGCTCCCCCGCCCCACGACCAGCGACGCCCCGGGGTAGTAGCCCTTTGTAATCCCCTCCTCCACCACGGCGTCCAGTTGCCCGTGCGACAGGGCGGCGGCGAGAGGGGACGAAAAAAACAGAACAAGAAACGTTATTGCCGCTTTGGTCATAAAATCCTGAAATATGTTCGTCATCGCGAACCCCGCCTGGCCCTGCGCAGCGGACGATGACGGAAATTCTCACTCGACGGTTACGGATTTGGCCAGATTTCGCGGCTGGTCGACGTTACGCCCCTTGTTAACGGCTATGTAGTAGGCCAGTAGCTGCAACGGGATGGTCGAGACGATGCACGACGCAGGCTCCGGGGCCTGAGGCACCTCCAACACGTAATCGGCTATGCCCCGCACCACCGTGTCGCCCTCCGAGACGATAGCCACGACCCGCCCGCCGCGCGCCTTGATCTCCTCGATGTTGCTGACCGTCTTGTCGTAAAGGCTGTCGGCGGTGGCGATGACTATGATAGGCATCTCGTTGTCGATCAGCGCAATTGGCCCGTGCTTCATTTCGGCTGCCGGATAGCCCTCGGCGTGAATATAGGATATTTCTTTGAGTTTGAGCGCCCCTTCGAGCGCGACGGGATAGTTGTAGCCGCGGCCGAGGTATAGGAAATTGCGGGCGTAGGTGAATATTTTCGACAGTTCGCGAATCTGCCCGTCGAGTTTGAGCGCTCCCTCGATGAGTTGCGGCAACTGCACCAGATGGCGGATCGTGGCTATGTACTGTTCACGGTCGATGGAGCCCTTTTCGCGCGCGAGGGTCAGGGCGAGCATCGCCAGCACCGTCACCTGCCCCGTGAAGGCTTTGGTGGAGGCCACGCCGATCTCCGGCCCGACATGGATGTAGGCGCCGGAATCGGTTGCGCGCGGGATCGACGACCCCACGGCGTTGCAGACGCCGAAGATGAACGCCCCCTTCGATTTGGCCAGTTCGACGGCGGCCAGCGTATCGGCCGTCTCGCCCGACTGCGACAGGTCGATGACTACATCGCTGTTGTGTATCACCGGATTACGATAGCGGAACTCCGAGGCGTACTCCACCTCCACCGGAATGCGGCACATCTCCTCGATCAGGTATTCGCCGATGAGGGCCGCGTGCCACGACGTTCCGCAGGCGACGATGACGATACGCTGTGCCGCGAGAAAACGCTCCCTGTTGTCGAACGCACCGGAGAGCGTCACGCGGTCGGCTTCGATGTTTATGCGGCCGCGGATGCAGTCGCGAATGGTCGACGGCTGCTCGAATATCTCCTTGAGCATGAAATGGGGATAGCTGCCCTTCTCCAGCTGGCAGATGCTCATTTCGAGCCGCCGAACGTCGAACGTCGATTCCACATTGTCGAAATTGACCACTCGCAGCGGCTTGCCGCGGTCGATCACCGCGATCTCGCCGTCGTCGATGTAGACCACCTTGTCGGTATACTCGACGATCGGCGTGGCGTCCGACGCAAGAAAATACTCGTCGTTGCCCAGCCCCACCACCAGCGGGCTGCTCCTGCGGGCGGCAAGTATGCGGTCGGGATCGTTCTTGTCTATCAGCGCGATGGCGTATGCTCCGACCACCTGCCGCAGGGCTATTTGCAGGGCTTCGAGCAGCGTGCAGCCGTTCGACGAGCGGACGTATTCGATCAACTGCACCATAACCTCGGTGTCGGTGCAGCTGCGGAAAGTGTAGCCGTTCTCGACAAGCGCCGCTTTCAGCACGGCGTAGTTCTCGACGATGCCGTTATGGATGATGGCAAGCGTCCCGCTCTCGGAGCAATGTGGATGGGCGTTGACGTCGTTAGGTTCGCCGTGTGTGGCCCAGCGGGTGTGGGCGATGCCGATGTTCCCGCCGACGTTCTGCGTTTCGGCAAAGCGTTCGAGCCGGGAGACCTTGCCTTTGGTCTTGTATATGTTGAGCGCGTTGCCGTTGACGAGGGCCACCCCTGCGCTGTCGTACCCGCGGTATTCCAGCCTGTGAAGCCCCTTGACAAGCACAGGGTAGGCCTCCCGAAAGCCGACATATCCGACAATTCCGCACATAACTTCGCAATTTTCCTGCAAAAATAGTAATTTTGCACCATTAAATTTACCGGAATGAGGGAAAAACAGATGGCGGCCTTTGCGAGGCTGCTCGAAGTGATGGACAGGCTGCGGGCCGAGTGTCCGTGGGATCGCGAGCAGACCTTTCTCTCGCTGCGCAACAATACGATAGAGGAGGCTTACGAGCTGGTGGACGCCATTGCGGGCGGCGACATGGAGGAGATCAAAAAGGAGTTGGGCGACGTGTTGCTGCACGTGGTGTTCTACTCGAAAATGGGCTCCGAACAGGGGGCGTTCGACGTTGGCGACGTGGCCGACGCGCTGTGCGACAAGCTGATATATCGTCATCCGCATGTCTTTGACCAAGTGGACGCTTCGACCTCCGACGAGGTGTCGCGCAACTGGGAGCAGCTCAAACTGCGCGAGAAAAACCGTCCGAAAGGGGTGCTTGCAGGGGTTCCCTCGTCGCTGCCGGCCCTGATAAAGGCCTGGCGCATAAGTCAAAAGGCGGTTTCGGCGGGTTTCGAGTGGAAAAGCCGCGAGGATGTCTGGGACAAAGTTCGCGAGGAACTTGCGGAGGTCGAACAGGAGATGCGCGCGGGCGACCACGAGGCGATGGAGCAGGAGTTCGGCGACGCAATCTTCGCCCTGGTCAACGCAGCACGGATGTACGGCGTTGACCCTGAGCTGGCCCTCGAACGCAGCAACCGCAAGTTCATCGACCGTTTCCGCCATATCGAGGCCGTAGCCGACCGGCGCGGGGTCGCTCTCAAAGAGATGACCCTCGACGAGATGGAGGAGTTGTGGCAGGAGGCGAAACAAGGTAATTATTAGGCGTTTTCGACCCGCAGCGGTCGCATGGCGCTCGGAGCGTCATGCGACCGGAGCAGCCCTGCGCCGCCAGTGGCTGCGGGCTGCCGGCCCTGCTTCGCAAGGCGGGAAAACCTGAAACTCAAATAACAGACTATCATGGCTATTATAAGAAAACTCAACGGCGTCGACCCTGTGATCGGGGAAGGGACGTTTTTGGCCGAGACGGCGGTGGTCGTCGGCGATGTGACCGTCGGGCGCGATTGCAGCATCTGGTATAACGCCGTGCTGCGCGGCGACGTGAATACCATAACCGTCGGCGACCGCGTGAACATTCAGGACGGCGCGGTGGTGCATACGCTCTACAAAAAGTCCAAGTCCATAATCGGCAACGACGTGTCCATTGGCCACAACGCCGTGATCCACGGGGCCATTATCGAAGACCACTGCCTGATCGGCATGGGGGCCATAGTACTCGACAACGCCGTGATACCGAGCGACTGCATCGTCGCCGCCGGGGCGCTCGTGCTGTCGAACGCCCGCCTGGAACCCGACAGCGTCTATGCAGGGGTGCCGGCGCGAAAGGTCAAGGAGGTCGACCCCGCGCAGCGCGAGCAGATCATCGATCGCATAGCTCGCGACTACATGATGTATGCCTCCTGGTACGAACAGGAGAAATAAGACTATCATTGCCCCCCTGTTGCGAGCATAGCGAAGCAACCGACGACAAGCCGGAGTGATCGCTCCACGCTTCGCAAACTCGCGTTCGCAATAACGCAGAGGTTTTCAGCCCGCAGATGGCAAAGGATGCATCGGAAGCCACCGGCAACCAAAGCAGCCCTTTGCCGTCTGCGGGCTGAAAACCCGTTTGCGATGGGATAGTGGAGCCTGCGACGACGGTTTAACGTGGCCCGAAGCCGCCTCCCGGAGGAGGTCCGCCCATGCCCGGTCCGCCGGGGCCCATCATACCGGGGCCGCCCTGTCCGCCCGGGCCGAAACGATAGCGCGGCGTGTCGCTCGCAGGCTCGTCGGAACGCCCCGCACCCTTGAAACTGCGCAGGTTGTAGACGAACTGAACGGAGAAGTAACGCCGGATGACGTTGTTCGTCACGTTCGAAACAGACTGCGCCGAGACGCTGCGCGAGAAGCCCTTGTTCTGGTTGAGCAGGTCGTTGACGCCGACGCTCAACTCGCCCATCTGTTTGAACAGCTTCTTGCCGACGAACATGTTGACGATGCAGTAGTCCTCCGTGAAGTTGCTGTTCACGCCGCGGTAGAACGAGTAGGCGGCGTTGGCCGTCAGGGTGAAGCCTGCCCACGCGATCCATTTTGCCCGTCCGAATGCCGACTGCGTCCAGTAGGTGTCATCGCTGCCCCGTCGGTTGGTGATGGTGTTGGTCATCGTGTTCAGCCCGAAGTTGTAGGAGAGGGTGAAGTCGAGTTTTTCGCTGATGTTGCTGCCGATGGTGACGCCGCTCATCAGGTTCTGCGTGAGCGAGAGGTTTTTTTGCCTGTTGATATAGCTCGGCGACTGGGTTATGCCCCCGCCGATATTGAAGTTGATGTTGCTCTTTATCAGGTCAATCGGCGTGCCCCAGCTGACCCCTCCGCGCACCGACCAGCTGCCCGTGGCGACATTTATCGGCCATGTGAACTGGGCGTTGGGCTCCAACTGAACCGTCGCATCGTTGAGAGGTATGGTTTCGCCGCCCGCTCCTGCATAGATGGTGTTGTCGACTATGTCGTTCTGTTTCAGCTGTAAACTGATGTCGGCCTGGAACGTGCGCCCTTTGGTGGCCGTCGACCGGTTGTAGTTCATCCGCAGGCTGTGCTCGGTGCTCGGGCGCAGGGCGGGGTTACCGGTGGAGACATACTGAGAGTTCGACATGTCGACGTAGTTCTGCAACTGGCCCACCGACGGGTTGCTGGTCGACGAACGGGCGTAGATCCTCAGCACGTTCTGCGGATTGAACGTCTGGTTGAGCATGGCGAAGTAGAGGGCGTTGTGAAAGTCGTAGCTGGCGTGCGAGGCGCGCGACGTGGGATAGGTGCGGTCGTTGGCGAGGGTCGAGTACTGGTAATAGATGCTGCCGATGAAGGTGGTCTTGTCGCCGGCGAAACGGTATCCCGGCCCGATGCGCTGGGTGAGATAGCCGCTGTTGTAGATGTTCGACAGTTCGTCGTTCAGAACGGTAGATTCGCCGAGGTAGCTTTCGCGGTTGGCGTCGGAGAACCTGTAACGCGGCGAGTAGCGGAACACCAGCTGCGATTTGTCCGTCAGCGGCTCGGTGTACTCGATGTTGCCCTCGACGTTGTAGCTCGGCGAGTTGTTCACGCTGCGCAGCCGGTAGAGCGAATCGGGCCTGGCGGGAAAGAAATAGCGTGTGAAATTGTTGTTGGTCGTTGTGCGGTCGTTGACGGAGCTTGACCCGGTGATGTCTATCGACAGTGCGCGCCCGGCCGTGGCGAACCTGTGCACCCACATCATGCTCAGCGAGGCGTTGTAGCCCTCCGACTTCGCCTCGGTGACGTTGCGAATGGTGTTGAGCAGCGTCCTGGCTCCGTTCTGGTCGGAGATGGCGTTTTTGCTCGTCGAGTCGACAGAGTTGCTGTTGTTGGACTGGAAGCTCAGCGACGGGCGGATCGTTATGGCGTTCGAGGCGTCGATCTTCCAGTCGAGTTTGGCGTTGAAGCGGTGGTTGAAATTCTGAGTGTGGCTGTCGTACATGCGCAGGTCGTTGCGCGTGGTGTCGTTGCGCGACAGATAGGCTACGTCGGTGAGCGAGTTGCGGTAGTTGCGGTTCTCGTTGAAGAAGTAGCTGCCTTGCAGGTCGACCTTCTTTTTCCACTGGCCGCTGTAATTGAGCCCTATGGAGCCCACGCGCGACACTCCGGACATCGGCGAGACCATAAAGTTGCCCATGCCGCCTCCGCCGTAGCCTTCGCGCCCGCGGCTGCCGCGACTTCCGCCGCCGCCCGAACCGCTGTTGATCACGCCGAGTATGTCTTCGGTGGCGAAATTCTGCTGGTTCATGTTGTTCAGCAGCCCGATGAGCGACAGGCGGTGTTTGCCCGTAAAGAAGTTGACCGTGCCGCCGACCATGTATTTGTCGCTCACGCCGTAACCGGCATAGAGCTTGCCGAAGGCCCCGGTGCGCATGGAGGGTTTGGTGACGATGTTGATGGCCTTGTAGCCCTCGCCGTCGTCCACGCCGGTGAGTTGTGCACGGTCGCTCAGGCGGTTATAGGTTTCGACCTTCTCGATAATCTCGGCAGGCAGGTTCTTGATTGTGGCCGTCACGTCGTTGCCGAAGAACTCGCGTCCGTCGACGAAGACCTTCTGCACCGTCTCGCCCTGCGCCGTCACCGAGCCGTCCGACTCGACCGTTATGCCGGGCATTTTCGACAGCAGCCCCTCGGCGTCGGCGTCTTTGGCCACCTTGAAGGCCGAGGCGTTGTAGACCACCGTATCGCCCTTTTGCGAGGTGCGGATGGCGTGACCGGCGACGGTCACCTGTTCGATGGAGGTCAGTGCGGCGACCATCTTTACCGGCGGCACGGCCACCTTCGGCGCGTCGACGCTAACTTTCACCCGGACGGTGTCGTAGCCGAAGCAAACCACCTGCAACTCGTATGCGCCGTAGGGCAGCAGCATCGTGAAATCGCCCGTGCGGCTGGCGTTGGCCTTTTTGGTCTGAGGCTTGCCGGCGGCCCTGTTCTCGACGGCCGTCACGGAGGCCCCGTCGAGTGGCAGTCCGGTGGCCGCATCGTTCACGCGCCCACTCACCGAGCCCGTACTCTGCGCCTGTGCGCGTGTTGCCGTCCAGACGCTCGCGCACAGCAGCAACAATAGGATCTTCTTCATTATTTATTGTTAAAAGCATGAAAAAAGGCCGCCGGGTCAAGGCAGTCTTTTTTGTTATGATCATCATTCTGTTTCCCTCCGAGTGGGCAACTTTCCGCCTGCGGCCTCTCTTCGTCAGCAGGCCCCGCTTTCGTCATTGAGAGCCCACATTCCCGTCTGCGAGTTTCTATCTCCGCCTGCGGGCTCCTACTTTTTCGTCAGAGAGCCTCCCATTTTTGTCAGCTGCCACCCATTTCCGCCTGCGGGCTCATCTTCGCCTGCGAACCCACTGCCAGTCATTGCGAGGGCAACGGACGGAAGCAACCGATGATCCGGATTGTTTCGAGCCAAGCCCCCGCAATGACGGCAGGGTCACTACTTGCCCTTATCTTTCTTCTTGTCGTGGCCGTGCTGCTGTTTTCCCTGCGCTTCGGCCTGTCGCGGCTGTCCCTGCATTCCCCTGTGCGGCGGGGCGAGCTCTTTGTATTTGACCTGCTGTTCGGGGGTGAGGATGGCGTTGATCTTCGTCCGTTCGTTCAGGAACAGTTCGCGGCGTTTTTCGGGGGCCAGCCCCTCGGCGGCAAACTCTGTTCGGGTGGCGTTCATGATCTTGATAACCGAATCGGTCTGCTCCTGCGTGAGCTCGAGCCGCTCTTTGAGATTGGCCGCCCGCTCTTCGACGCTCATCCGGCGATGGGGATTTTGAGGCTGGTCGGGCCGCGCGGGACGCTGGGCGACGCCTGCAACTGCGGCCATGAACATGACCGACGTTAACGCTGCTTTCAGTGTGGTTTTCATAGGTTGTTGTTTTTGGGGTTTTATGGTTAGATCCACATCGCCCCGAAAAGTAAAAACCCGTTGAAAAATTTATTTAAGCATTATGCGCCCCGAAGCCGACCTTTGCGAGGCGGCAGGCGAGCGGCAGCCCTCCACGCCAAGCGGAGGGCTGCCGGCCTCTGCGTGGCTATATTAAATGGTTGTTGATCTCCCTGACCAGCGGGGCGAGCGAACCGATAACGGTAACCTCTACCCCACCCTGCCGGAACACTTCGCCGCTGCGGTTGCGCACGAAGGTATCGGGTTCGGCAAGGGCATATACCGCGCGGGCAAAGCGATGCTTGACAATAAGTTGCGAGCACGACACCGGTTTCGAACGACGCTCCGAACAGGGCTCCATCGAGCTGTACATCGTCGCCCCTTCGAGCCTCGCCCCCGCCGCGAGGGCTTTGGCTATGGCCTCCTCCTCGGCATGGTTGTGCGGGGCGGTCTCGTGGGTGTAGCCCTTGAAGAGCTGCCCTGCGAGGGTGACCACGACCGCCCCGACACGGAACGCGCCATGCGTGGGCGTCGAACGGCGGCTCTCCTCAACGGCCTCCGCAAGCAGCGTTTCATCCCTGTGCGCGATATGGCGGCTGACGGACGTATCACCGGCCATCCAGCTGTCGACGGGCAACATGCCGCAGGGCATGTCGAAGCGCGGTGCGCCTGCCTCCCCGACCCGAAAGGGCGCGACGGCCAGCCGCAACTCGTCCACCAGCCCCTTGTCGAAAAACATGTTCAGCACCTGCGGTCCCCCCTCTATCATAAGCTGCCGGTAGCCGCGCGAGGCGAGCGTATCGACGATCTCGCGCGCAGCGTTCTCTCCCGTCAGCAGGATTATTTCGGCGGGCAGCGCGAGAGGCCTCGTCGAGAAGACAATCCTGCGTCCGCCGCCCTCGGTGAAGAATCGCGCCGCAGGGTCGAGATCGCCGCTCCGCGTGAGGGTTACCTTGTCTATGTCGGGCCTCTCGCGGGCTGCTCGCAACGCCTCGTCGCGGATGACGAGCGAAGGGTTGTCGCGCCGGACGGTCTCGGCCCCGACGAGAATGGCGTCGCAACGGGCGCGCAACTCGGCCACCTGCCGCCAGTCCTCCTCCGACGACAGGCGCAGGCGCGCGGGCGAACAGTCGTCCACATGGCCGTCCGCCGAGGTCGCCACCGATACGATGACCCTCATCGCCGTCTTAACGTTATGAGCGTCAACTCGGGACGAGTGCCGATGCGCATCGGGAACATCACGTAGCCCAGCCCGTCGTTTATGTAGAGGGTTCGCTCGCCGTCGCGGTAAAGCCCGCTCCAGCGTTTATATCGCAGCCGTGCAGGCGAAAAGCTGGCCCCGAAGATGGTGAATTTCATCTGCATCGAGTGGGTGTGGCCCGATAGCGTCAGGTCTGCGCATGGGAGATCTTCGGGCCAGGAAACGGGTGTGTGCGAAAGGGTTATGTTGAATGTCGAGTCGGGGAGCCCGCGGTATGCGACCTGCGGGTCTGCGTCGTAGATGCCCCCGGCCATGCCTTCCTTATGGCGCTCCGAAACGGGATAGCCCACGCCGGAAATGGCGATGGAATCGGCCCCGTCGGAGATATATACGCTTTCGTTGACAAGCGGCGTCCACCCCATGCGGCCGTAAGCGTTCAGGATCTCTATCACGTTCAACGCGAACGGCTTGGCTACGCTGTCGCCGTATATGCCCAGATCGTGGTTGCCCAGGACGGTGAAAACGCCGTGTTTCGCCCTTATGCGACCGAGCGTCTCGACCACCGAGGGCGTCAGCTCGTCGCTCGACAGGTTGACCATGTCGCCGCCGAAGCAGACGACGTCGGGTTGCAGGCCGTTGGTCAGCGCGACGAGGCTGTCGAGGAACCGCTGCTGCGACATGAGGTTGCCCAGGTGCAGGTCGGCGAAAAATGCTATCCGGGCGCCGTCGAACGAGGCGGGGAGTTTGCCCGAGGCGATCTCGACCTGCCGCACCTCTATATGGTCCCTGCCTCTCGTCGCCCCGCAGATCATCGCTGCGGCGAGCGCGATCCCCGCCGCTGCGCCCGCCGCGCGCCACGCTTTCGGCCTGTGCAACAGCCTGCCGGTCAGCCAGAAGATAAAGTAGACTATCTTGCCAGCGGCCAGCAGCACGAAGAGCCAGACGACCCACAACATCATGCGCATGGTGCGCTCCACGTCGAGCCACGGCTCCTTGCGCACGATCATAAAGCCGACCAGCCACAGCAGCAACAGCCACGGCAACGCGATCTGGACAAGGTAAACACGTCGCACTACCCTGCACTTGCGCCGCACCCAGCCGCGCCAAATCATAATATCCGCCGCCGCAAGCAACGCCAGCGGCAACATGAAAGTTATCATAGTATTGTCTTGTATTTTGTGGCCATGCGTCTCGCCCGCAAAAGAAATAGTTGCGTCAGGAGAACTTAATTTTTTTTGCCGCAAATGTACAAAAAACAGCCGAAAAACTTTTTATTTCCGAAATAATACCATATATTGCTCCGTTTTTGTGCATTGCATGGTTTTTGCACGCAGGGATATTTCCGACAGCGCAAAAACCGCAAACCGATCCATTTTCAAAACCTTGAAATTATGTCAAAGACCAAAAAATTTCTGCTCGACGACAGGCAGATGCCAACCCAATGGTACAACGTCGTGGCCGACATGCCGACAAAGCCTCTGCCGCCGCTCAATCCGCAGACCAAACAGCCTGTGACCAAAGCCGAGATGTCGATGCTCTTTCCCGATGCGCTTATCGATCAGGAGATGAGCGCCGAACGGTTGATCGACATCCCCGACCAGGTGCAGGATCTGTACAAGATCTGGCGTTGCACCCCGCTCGTGCGCGCCTACGGGCTCGAAAAAGCGCTCGACACCCCGGCCAGGATCTACTTCAAGAACGAAAGCGTCTCGCCCGCCGGGTCGCACAAGCCCAACTCGGCAATCCCGCAGGCATACTACAACTACAAGCAGGGCATCAAGCATCTGACCACCGAGACTGGCGGCGGACAGTGGGGGTCGGCCATAGCAATGGCCAGCCAGCTGTTCGGCATTGACCTGAAAGTCTACATGGTGAAGGTCAGCTACAACCAGAAGCCGTACCGCAAGCTGGCGATGAACACGTGGGGCGCGGAGGTGATACCCTCGCCCAGCGATACCACCGAGGCGGGCCGCGCAGCGCTGCTGGCCGACCCAGATTGTTCGGGCAGCCTCGGACTGGCCATTTCGGAGGCTATCGAGGTGGCGGTACGCAATCCGGACACCACCAAATACTGTCTGGGCAGCGTGCTCAACCATGTGCTGCTGCATCAGACCGTGATCGGTCAGGAGGCCGTGGCGCAGATGGAGATGGCGGGCAACGAACCCGACGTGGTGATAGGTTGCTTCGGCGGCGGCTCGAACTTCGGCGGCATAGGAATGCCTTTCCTGCGCAAGAACCTCACCGAGGGCAAGAAGATCCGTATCGTGGCCGTCGAGCCCGCATCATGCCCCAAACTCACGCGCGGAGTGTTCCAGTACGATCTGGGCGACACGGTAGGGTTCACGCCGCTCATCGCCATGTACACCCTGGGACACAATTTCCAGCCGGCCGATATTCACGCCGGAGGGTTGCGTTATCACGGCGCGGGCTCCATTGTCAGCCAGCTGCTCAAAGACGGTCTGATCGAGGCGGTGGCGATGCCGCAACTCGAAACCTTTGCCGCAGGGGTGATGTTTGCCCGCGCGGAGGGTATCATCCCCGCCCCCGAGTCGACCCACGCCATTGCCGTGGCTGTTCGCGAGGCGTTGCAGGCCAAAGAGGAGGGCAGGTCGAAGACCATTCTGTTCAACCTCTCGGGCCACGGACTGATCGACCTGTATGCCTACGACCAGTACTTTGCAGGCAAACTGACCAATTACGACCTGCCCGACAGTGAGATCCGCCGGAGCGTAGAGCAGTTGGACGGAATTATCTGATCATGCAACTTAAGCATTGAAAATCAGAGTGTGTTAACGTAACTGTTGTCAGGCCCAACTAACGCTTTCGCACAGTTGGGCGTAGTATGAGCGCATTCTTGCAGAGGCGGCTGGGTGTGTCAGGGCTAAACGTACCGAACGCTGACGCACCGCGCCTGCGCGCAGATATTAAGCGGCCTTAACAATGAGCAAAAAACGTTAATTATCAATTTTAACGCGCCCATAGCCGACTTAAAACCCTCTCTCGCCTTTTCTTGCGGCGAGAGAGATTAACGAGCTAAACGCGGACGCTAATCACGGATTCACAGATAACCTTATTTTGCGCAACGGATAAAGGGACGGTAGGTAGATGGTGAGGTACTATTTTGCAGGCCCTTTTCGCTGTTGAAACCGGTGTGCCCACCTCACATCATTAACCGTTTCGTAGCCTTGCCGAGGCGCTTTGCTATCCTCGCTTATAGTACGCGGCGACAGGCAAATGGTTGAAATAGACTCGTATGGTATCGGACAAGACGATCTATCTGAAAAAGATGACCCGCCGGACTGTTGCCTGCAAGTCGTCCGTTGCCGCCGATCTTCCGTGTGATCCCCAACACTGCCATCGCCCTCGGCCAAAGCGCGACATTCATCTGTCATAGAGGAGCTTCCGCAACA
>JAIRQC010000030.1 GCA_031256675.1 Rikenellaceae bacterium | reverse complement strand
GATATTCGGCGCGCCCTCCCCCACTCCAGCACCCGAACCCGAACCCGAACTCGAACCAAACCCCCATGCGCGCGTCAGCGGCATTATCGTAACGTCGTAAAGCCCGCCGCTTTCCTCGCTCACTCTGTTCGCCAGACGGATACAGTACGTTATCAGCCCGTCGAGCGAATCGGTGCGGTTGTCGTTCAGGCGCGAGATTAGCGAGGCGCTGTCGTAGATCGACATCGAACTCTCGACGGCGGCGAAAAGCGAGTCGACCTGCCGCTGTAAACCTGTGGCGTCGCCCGCGCGCGGGATCACGATCACGATGCGGTAGGTCGTCCCCTCGGCAAATCCTTCCAAAACCACCTGTCGCCCATCCGTCGCGCCGCAACCGCACAGCGCAAAAGAGGCCGAAATGAAAATCTCCCTTAAAGTCATAATTGCAAAAATACGAATCATAAAGTAAAAGATGACAAAAAGGCAAAAAAATTATGGAAAATTTTATGAAATTATCCAAAAAACCATACCTTTGCGCCACGCTTTGGCAGTATTCGGTGAGAAGAATCTGCTGTAAAGTGGGCAGGGGCCGTTGAAAAAGGCTCCAAAATATTAATATACCATGAGTTATCTCACGCCAGAGAAAAAGCGGGAGCTTTTCGGCAAGTACGGCAAGGCCGACAGCGACACGGGTTCGCCCGAGAGCCAGATCGCACTGTTTTCCTACCGTATCAGCCACCTTACGGAACATTTGAAGGGCAACAGGCACGACTTCGGCACACAGCGCGCGCTGTTGCGCTTGGTCGGTAAACGCCGCCGGTTGCTCGAATACCTCAAAGAGATCGACATTGCGAGGTATCGCGCCATCGTCAAGACATTGAACCTCAGACGATAAGGCCTAAAAAGGTTTGGCAAAAAAGAGGCTTGTCGCCGGATTCGCGTGGCAGCCTCTTTTTGATATTCTCACGATTTGCTGCGGGAGTTTTTGCCCCTGCATGAAATCCACGGCCGGACTGACTAAGGGTTTATTCATTGAAAATCCGGACAAACCCTGAAACTGCAATTACTTACGGATAAAATATTGATGATGAATGTAACACAGAAGACGATCGATCTTGGCGAAGGACGCCTCGTAACGATCGAAACAGGGAAGATGGCCAAACAGGCCGACGGCGCCGTTGTCGTTCGACAGGGCGACACGATGCTGCTGGCTACGGTCGTAGCTGCAAAGGACGCCAAGGAGGATGTGGATTTCTTGCCGCTGCAAGTCGAGTACAAGGAGAAGTATGCCGCCCGCGGACGCTTCCCCGGAGGATTTCTCAAACGCGAAGCCCGCGCCAACGACAGCGAGATCCTTGTGGCGAGGCTGGTCGACAGGGCCCTGCGCCCGCTGTTCCCGTCGGACTTCCATGCGGAGGTTTTCGTGACGGTGACGCTCTATTCGGCCGACAACGACATTCAGCCCGATGCGCTGGCCGGTCTGGCCGCCTCGGCAGCTATCGCCGTGTCGGACATACCGTTCCTGAGCCCGATCTCGGAGGTCCGCGTGGCCCGCATCGACGGCAAATTTGTGATCAACCCGCCCTACTCGCAGATGGAGGGGGCCGACCTCGACATTATGGTTGCCGCCACCTATGACAACATACTGATGGTCGAGGGTGAGATGAAGGAGGTTTCGGAGGAGGTCATGCTCGAAGCCATCAAGACCGCCCACGAAGCTATCAGGAAGCACTGCGCCGTGCAGATGGAGCTCGCCAAAGAGCTCGGCAAGGATGTAAAGCGCACCTACTGCCACGAGCGCAACGACGAGGAGCTCCGCGCGCTGGTGATAAGGGAGACCTACGACAAGACCTACGAGGTGGCCCGCGCGATGACCGCCAAGCACGAACGCTCGGAGAAGTTCGACGCTATCGAGGCCGAATTTTGCGCCCGTTTTTCGGACGAGGAGCTGGCCGAAAAGAGGCCGCTCATAAAGAAATACTACCACGACGAGGTGCTGAAAAAGGCGATGCGCAACATGATCCTCGACGAGGGCGTGCGCCTCGACGGCCGCCGCACGGACGAGATACGTCCGATCTGGTGCGAGACCGGCACGCTGCCCGCAGCCCACGGCTCGGCACTGTTCACCCGCGGCGAGACCCAGTCGCTGACCAGCGTAACGCTCGGAACGAAGCTCGACGAGAAACAGATCGACGAGGTGATGGTGCAGGGTTCGGAACAGTTCGTGCTGCACTATAACTTCCCCCCCTTCTCCACCGGCGAGGCACGTCCTGTACGCGGCCTTTCGCGCCGCGAGGTGGGCCACGGCAATCTGGCCTGGCGCGCGCTGAAACCGATGGTGCCCACGGGCGACGAGAACCCCTACGCTGTGAGGGTCGTGTCGGATATTCTCGAATCGAACGGAAGTTCGTCGATGGCAACCGTTTGCGCCGGAACGCTCGCGCTGATGGATTCGGGCCTGAAGCTCAAAAAACCTGTTTCGGGCATCGCAATGGGGCTTATTGCCGAGGGCGCCGACCGTTACGCCGTGCTCTCGGACATCCTCGGCGACGAGGATCACCTCGGCGACATGGACTTCAAGGTGGCCGGCACGAAAGACGGCATCACCGCCACGCAGATGGACATCAAGGTCGACGGCCTCTCGTATGAGGTGCTGGCCAAAGCCCTCGAACAGGCCAAACAGGGCCGTATGCACATCCTGGGCAAGATCACCGAGACGCTGGCCGCGCCGCGCGAAGACTTCCGCGAGTTTGTGCCGCGCATCGTCCGCCTGACCATCGCCAGCGATTTCATCGGCGCGGTTATCGGCCCGGGCGGAAAGGTGATACAGGAGATCCAGAAGACCACCGGCACCACCATCACCATCACCGAAGAGGGCAACGTCGGCCTGGTGGACATTTTCAGCCCCGACAAGAACGCTCTGGAGGCCGCCGCAGCCCGCATCAAGGGCATAACGGCCGTTCCGGAGGTCGGCGAGGTCTACAACGGCAAGGTGCGTTCGGTCGTCGCGTTCGGCGCGTTTGTCGAGATCCTGCCGGGCAAGGACGCCCTGCTGCACATCTCGGAGATCGGCCACAAGCGTTACGAGACAATGGAGCAGACCGGCCTCAAAGAGGGCGACATGATCGAGGTGAAACTCATCGGCGTCGACCCGAAGACCAACAAACTCAAACTTTCGCGCAAGGTTTTATTGCCGAAAGATGAAAAATAATGGTCGGTTGTGGCTCCGGAACTAAAAAAATGCGCCAAATGGCATAAAAAATACGCTTGGCGTGTGGGTAGTTAAAATTATTTTTCATACATTTGTCTTTGCGTAAAATTTCAGGCAAAAATCAAACAATATTAAACTTATGAAAACATTGATCAGAGTAAGCATGCTGGCCGCCGTGGCCGCGCTTGTGATGACGGGTTGCAATTGCACCAAAAAGATGCAGAAGATGTCGAGCGCCGTTACGGCAATCGCTTCTCCTGCCATGCTCGCAGTGAAGGGCGGACAGGTTCCGGTCGACATTACGGTGAATTTCCTCCCCAAAACATTTGAAAAGAGCACCACGCTCAAACTCACCCCTGTCCTGGTGGCCGACAACGGCGCCGAGCTGGCCGGCGAGCCGAAGTATGTTCAGGGAGAAAAGGTCAAGGACAATTATGATGTGATCGGGAACGCCGACGGCGGACAGATCAAGTTCTCGACCAGTTTCCCCTACGACGCAAAATTCAGCATCTGCACGCTGGAACTCCGCGTCGAGGGCAAGTGCGGCAAGAAGGTCACCGAGTTTGCCCCGCTCGCCAAACTGCCCATCGCCAAAGGCATCACCGACATGGCAGCCAATGTAGACTACCTCTCGCCGCTAAAACTCCTTAGCGACAAGTTCCAGAGAGTCAACACCATCTCCAAAAGCGCAGAGATCATGTTCGACATCAACAAGTCGAACGTCAAAAAAGAGCAGCTCACCAAAGAGGACGTCAAGGCATTGCAGGATTTCGTAGCACAGAACAAGGGCAGTGAGACCGTCACGCTCGGCGCCGTTCAGGCCAAAGGTTACGCTTCGCCCGAGGGTCCCGTTACGCTCAACGACAAACTGGCCAACAGTCGCAGCACCGAGGCCCAGAAAGCCGTAGCCAAGACCATAGGCAAGAACGCAAAGGTAGACCCGTCGGCTTACGGCGAGGACTGGGAAGGCTTCCAGAAGCTGGTGCAGAACTCCGATATTCAGGATAAGGAGTTGATCCTGAAAGTGCTCAGCATGTACTCCTCCTCCGAGCAGCGCGACAGGGAGATCAAGAACATGTCGGCCGCATTCAAACAGTTGGCTACCGACGTGCTGCCCAAACTCCGCCGCACGGTGCTCACCGCCACTGCCGACGAGAAGGGCAAGTCCGACGAAGACCTGCTCGCAGCCGCCAAAGGCAACCCCTCGTCGCTCGGCATAGAGGAGGCCCTCTACATTGCCCCGCAGATCAAAGAGGCCGCCGGCCGCATAGCCCTCTACAAAGCCGCCGCCGATAAGTCGGGCGACAGCCGCGCCTACAACAACCTGGGCGTAGAACTGGCCCGCGACGGTAAGCTCAAAGAGGCTGCCGAGGCGCTCAAAACCGCCGCATCGAAGGGCTCCGACCCCGTGATCACCGACAACATCGGTTACGTGGCTCTGGCCAGCGGCGACGTCAAGAGTGCAGCCGACGCGCTGTCGAAATCCGCCAGCCCCGAAGCCAAAGCTGCCGCGGCATTCGCAAACGGCGACTATGTTTCCTCGACCAAAGGCTTGACCGGCTACAACCTCGCAGTGGCCCAACTGGCCAACGGCGACGTTAACGGCGCGAAATCTACCCTCGCCTCCGTTCCCGCCAGCGCAGAGAAAGACTATCTGGTCGCCGTCATAGCCATTCGCACGGGCGACTCCAAAGGCGCGATTGCCAACTTGAAGAGCGCGATCGCAAAGGATCCCGCCAAGAGGGATAAGGCCAAAAATGACGCAGAGTTCAACTCGCTGTTCGACAACGCCGATTTCAAGGCGCTGTAAACAGGGATTATATAAATGAAAACATGGCTGCCCCGTCACGGGCAGCCATGTTAATTATACGGCAATGAAAACGACGCTCGATTTTCTCAATCTGTTGCAGGCGAACAACAACAAACCGTGGTTCGATGCACACAGGGAGATGTATTTGGAGGCGAAGGCCCGGTTTGAGGCCTTTGTGCAGAGGCTGATCGACGAGGTGGTGCGCTTCGATCCGTCGACGGCAGGGGCGACGGTGAAGGAGTGCGTGTTCCGCATCTACCGCGACACACGCTTCAGCCACAACAAAAACCCCTACAAAACGCACATGGGGGCGCTTATCTGCCCCCACGGACGCAATTCGGGTTATGCCGGATACTACTTTCACATCGAGGCGCACGGGGCGCAGTATATCGGCGGCCATCTGCTGGCCGCCGGGGCCCACATGCCGATGCCAAAGGAGCTGGAGAGCATTCGCACGGAGATCCTCGACAACCCGCAGGGTTTTGTGCACAGTCTGGAGACGGCGCGGGGCTTCGAACTGTCGCACAGTTCGAAGTTGCAGCGCGTGCCGAAGGGCTTTCCGTCCGATTCGGAGTGGACCGAATATTTCAAGTACCGCGATTACAGCATCTCCAAGCCCCTGCCCGAGAAGAAGTTGCTTGCCTCCGACCTGCTGGAGTACGTTGCGGGGGAACTGCGTGCCACCTCGGAGTTTGTCGCGCTGCTCAACCGTGCGATAGAATATGCCAAGAAAGAGATGTGAATGAGGGAATTGAGTTTTGCTCAATTCCCTATATAATCCTTTAACGCCTTGACATACTGCTCAAAAGCGGCAATCCCGACCGGCGTTATGCGGCAAACGGTGCGCGGCGTTTTGCCTCGGAAACCCTTCTCCACTTCGATGTATCCCGCCTGCACGAGTTTGTCGAGTTGAACGCTCAGATTGCCGGCCGAGGAGCCGGTCTGTTCGCGCAGATAGACGAAGTCGGCCTCTTCCGCACTGAGCAACAGCGACATGACTGCTAGTCTCAACTGCGAGTGAAGCAGCGGATCGAGTTCACTGAACATCTCCGGAGGCTTTACGGTCCAACGCTCCGGCAGGCACGACAAACCCCAATATCATGCACAGTGCGAGGATAATGAATTGAAGTTCCACGTATTTCGACAGGATACATGCCGCTGAGAGCGCCGCGCCGGCCCAGAAAGCTATCGCCCCCGTCAGGAATGACCGAAGACGACATGCCCGTGCCGTGGCAAACTGGGCCATGCCGAGCATTAACATAATGACAGGGGTGAGCGTAATCATCAAAAACCATGTTTTTGTCGTAATGGCTATTGTGAAGACGATAGCCAGAAACAGCCAGACCGAGATGGCGAACCCCGTCCAGATGTAGCCGATTATGGCATTGATGTGGGTGCGGACGAGCGCTTGCCTGTCGACGCGCCGCTGGATAAAAATGTTGACGACGGCGGCGGGGAGGGTCAGCGCCCACACCGCATGGGCGTTGTCCCTGATTGAGGGGACGAGGGTCAGCAGCAGAAAGTCGGCCACGGCCAGCCCTGCGATCATCCAGCCCCAAAAAACATAAGAGGCGAGGCTCCCTTTGCGATGGTAATTCTTGGCCTGCTCGATCATCCCTGTGATCGTCTCTAGGCTTTGACGCTCGGTGAAATTGGTTTCCATAACAGTTTGTGGTTTGAATTATGCCGCAAATATAAACCAGTTTATATTATAAACCAAATTTTTGAGCAAAAATATCATTCTTTTTTGCAAACCCGCCCTCGCCCTCACAGAGACGAGGGCGGGTTGCTTGCCGCGTTGCAAAACCCGCCCAAGTTGAAATGCCTTGTGTGACAGCCCTTTATCGCTTGTTTCGCGTATTACAGCGAATCCTTGAAGTCCTTGCGGAACTTGACCATCAGACGTTCGGGCCAGTCGGAGACCGGCTCGAGGCCTCCCATGAAGAATCGCAGCACGGGCGGCTCGTAGACGAAACGCAATCCGCCGATCATCTCGCGATTGTCATAAAGCCATGTGAGCCTGTCGATTACGTAGCGTATCTGCGACAGCGTGAACACCCTGCGCGGCACGGCCAGACGCAGCAACTCCACATCGGATAGTATCTCCACGCCGTTCTCGTCGCGCACGCTCGAAATAGTGCCGCGCTCCATGCCGCGAACCCCCGATACCAGATAGAACGCCGCCGCCAACGCACCCGCAGGATACTCTGTCTGAGGTATGTGCGAGCAAAACTGCTTGGCGTCGATGTGACCGCCGAGCACTCCCGGAGGGGTCACAACCGGAATGCCGAGCGCGTCGAGCTGCTCGATCATGTACTTGATGAACGTCGGGCTCTGCGAGATCATCGTCTCGTCGAGCGTTTCGCGGAGCCCGACGGCGATGGCCTCGATCTCGCGCACCGACATGCCGCCGTAGGTCAGGAAGCCCTCGAACAGCGGGATCATCGCCTCCATCTTGGCGTACAGGTCTTTGCGGTTAGTGCATATGCCGCCGCCTCGCGAACTGCTGAGTTTGCGTGCCGAGAAGTATACCAGATCGGCCAGATTGGTCATCATCTTGATGACGTCGCCCATCGTGTTCTCCTGCCACTCTTTCTCCCTCTGTTTCACCAGATAGGCGTTCTCGCCGAGCAGCGAGGCATCAAGCACGAGCATTATGCCGTATTTGTCGGCTACTCGCCTGACGTCCATCATGTTGGCTATCGAGAAAGGTTGCCCGCCGATGAGGTTGGTCGAGGCCTCCATGCGGATGAACGGGATTCGCTCGACGCCGGTCGTCTCGATGCACTTCACGAGTTTGTCGATGTCGATGTTGCCCTTGAACGGATTGTCGCTCTTGATGTTGAGTGCGTCGTCGCAGAGCAGTTCGGCTGCCTGGCCGCCGTTCTCGAGGATGTGGGCCAGCGCTGTGGTGAAGTGGTAGTTCATCGGGATGACGTCGCCCTTTTTGATAAATGTGCGGCAGATGACGTTCTCCGCGGCGCGTCCCTGATGCACCGGTAGCAGGTATTTTTTGCCCAGCACCTCCTCTACTGCGCTCTGGTAACGGTAGAAGCTCTGCGAGCCGGCGTAAGCGTCGTCGGCCTGGAACATGGCGGCTACCTGATTGTCGCTCATGGCGTTGGTGCCGCTGTCGGTGAGCATGTCGAGGAATACGTCCTTTGTGCTGAGACGGAAGGTGTTGTATCCTCCCTCTTTCAGCGCCTCAAGCCGCCGCTCGACCGGCGCCAGATGAAGTTTCTGCACCACGCGCACCTTGTGCAGTTCCAGAGGAATGTCCTCCCCCTTGTAAAATTTTACGGTTTCCATGTATGACGTTTATTGAATTTTAATCTTGCAAAGTTATAATTATTAATGGTTCTTGTGGCCGTTTCAGAAAAATTTTCTTAATTTTGAAAAACGACTGTTATGGACGAGAAATATATTGCTGTCTTGCTGGCCCTGACGGGGGTGCTTATCCACATGACATTCCAGAGCTGGATCACGAATCATATATGGCGCCCGAGAACAGTAAAAAAACGCGCCCCTGAACCGACAAAACCTGACGATGAGCGCAAGGCATTGACCGACTGCATGATCCTGGCAGAAGATACGACAGTCGAGCAGTTGGACATAGCGCTGGAGTGTTTTTGCCGGCGACATGCCGAGATGTATCCGCACATATATTTGAGGATGAGAGAAATATCGTCGGACAAATTTATTATCGACTGTCCTGTCGGCATTGATTTCGACCATTTATGCTCCCTGATAGCGTCTCTTGCAAGTTCTGATGCTGAAAACAACATGGCAAACATAACGGGATGGACGACGACAGAGGCGCCGACTTGCCGCCCGACCGGGCAGACAGGACAGACAGGACAGATAATGCTTTATGTGTCGGCAGAGGAGGTGCGTATCGTTCACGAAAACGGAGGCAGTTACAAGTATCATCCCGACGGGAGCATACGGTCGCTATCCATACCTGAAAAGGCGTTTCGCCCGCGGCCCCTCCTTTCCGGATTTTATCCGGCAGACAAACTGCCTCATGTCTATTTCTGAAAAGGGCCGCCCCAATGCGGGGCGGCCCTTTTTGACAGGCAGGTCGCGGCTTGTTATTGCACCGTGGCCATATACTGAATGAGCTCGAGCACCTTGTTGGAGTAGCCCCACTCGTTGTCGTACCATGAGACGAGCTTCACGAACTTGTCGTTGAGCGCGATACCGGCCTTGGCGTCGAAGATCGACGTGCGCGAATCGCCCACGAAGTCGGTCGATACCACATCGTCCTCCGTATAGCCCAGTATGCCTTTCAGTTCGTTCTCGGAAGCCTTCTTGACGGCGGCCTTGATCTCGTCGTAGGTCGCGCTCTTTTCGAGGCGGCAGGTGAGGTCAACAACCGAAACGTCGAGCGTCGGAACGCGGAACGACATGCCGGTCAACTTGCCGTTCAGAGAGGGGATCACCTTGCCCACGGCCTTTGCTGCGCCGGTCGAGCTGGGTATGATGTTGCCTGCGGCTGCGCGCCCGCCACGCCAGTCCTTTACCGAAGGGCCGTCGACGGTCTTCTGTGTGGCGGTGGTGGCGTGAATGGTGCTCATCAGGCCTTCTACGAGGCCGAAGTTGTCGTTGATGACCTTGGCAAGCGGCGCAAGGCAGTTGGTGGTGCACGATGCGTTCGAAACGATGGCCTCGCCCTTGTAGCTGGTGTTGTTGACGCCCATGACGAACATCGGGGTGTCGTCTTTCGAGGGGGCCGACAGTACCACGCGCTTGGCGCCCGCCTTGATGTGCAGCCCTGCCTTCTCCTTGTCGAGGAACAGTCCGGTCGACTCTACGACATACTCGGCGCCAACCTCGTTCCATTTCAGGTTTGCAGGATCTTTTTCGGCCGTTACGCGGATCTTGTGCCCGTTGACGATCAGCAGCCCCTCGGCGGTCTCGATGGTGCCCGTGAACTGGCCGTGGATCGAGTCGTAACGCAGCATGTAGGCCATGTAGTCGACCGAGATGAGGTCGTTAATGCCCACAATCTCAATCGAATCCGTCTTCTGCATGGCAGCGCGGAACACCAGGCGGCCGATACGCCCGAAACCGTTGATACCAACTTTGATCTTTGACATAGTTTTTTATTTTTAGGTTAGAGTTTTTCTTGGCGGCTGCGCTGCAAAATCATGTGCCACGCAAATTTTGCACCGCAAATGTAGCTATTCGGCGGCGATTTGCAAAATAAATTATTAAAATTTCTTAAAAAATAAGGCCGGCTGTTTTTCGACCCTCGACAGGGCTGCTATTTGACCTCGGCTGCGAAGATATAGTCGTTCAACTCACGGTTGTCGCTGCGGCCGATCTCCTCCTTTGTACCCTGCCAGAGCTTGTTGCCCTGATAGATGAAGATTATCGTGTCGCCGATGCGGCGCACGGAGTTCATGTCGTGGGTGTTGATGATGGTGGTCATGTTGTACTCGGCGGTGATCTCCGCGATCAGGCCGTCGATGACCACCGACGTTTTCGGGTCGAGGCCGGAGTTGGGCTCGTCGCAGAACAGATACTTGGGATTGAGTACGATGGCGCGCGCTATGGCCGCCCGTTTGATCATGCCGCCGCTGATCTCCGACGGGTAGAGGCGACCGGCGCCGTTCAGGTTGACGCGGTTGAGACAGAACTGCACCCGCTCGCGTTTTTCGGCCTCGCTTTGGGACGAGAAGAGGTCGAGGGGGAACTTGACGTTCTCCTCGACGGTCTGCGAGTCGAACAGCGCTCCGCCCTGAAATATCATCCCCATGTCGCGCCGCATCCCGCGCCGCGAGCTGTTGTCGAGGGATGAAAAGCAAACCTCGTCGTAGTATATCGCCCCGCCGTCGATAGGGTGAAGCCCGACTATACATTTGAGCAGCACTGTTTTGCCCGAACCGCTCTGGCCGATGATCAGGTTGGTTTTGCCCTGTTCGAACGTGGCGTCGACGCCACGCAGAATGTCCTGTCCGTCGAATTGCTTGACAAGTTTGTCGATGTGTATCATCAGAGCAACAATAATTGGGTGAGTATCAGGTCGAACACCAGCACCAGCACCGAACTCACCACCACGGCCTGCGTACTGGCGCGTCCGACCTCGAGCGAATTGTCCTTGGCGTAGTATCCGTAAAAGGCCGAAACCGAAGTGATCAGAAAGGCGAAGATACTCATTTTTATCAGCGAGTAGCTCACGGAAAACACGTCGAAATGGTAGCGCAGCCCCTCGATATATATATCGGCGGGCATCAGTCCGACAAATATTGACACCGCATAGCCGCCGAAAACCCCCACCACAATGCTTATTACGGCCAGCATCGGGAAAAAGATCACCGTAGCGATCAGTTTGGGCAGGATAAGGTAGCCCGCCGAGTTGACCCCCATCACCTCCAGCGCGTCGATCTGCTCGGTGATGCGCATCGTGCCGATCTCCGAGGCGATGCTCGACCCCACCTTGCCCGCCAGGATCAGCGCCACGACCGTCGAACTGAACTCCAGCACCAGCACCTCGCGTGTGGCAAAGGCGATCAGATGGGGCGGGATGATGGCCCCCGCACCCCTGAGGTAGGTGAACATCTGCAACGAGGTCACCGCCCCGATAAATATTGAGATGATGAACGTTAGACCGATGGAGTTGACCCCCAGGCCCTGCATCTCGAACAGCGTGCGACGGACATAGATACGGGCCTTCTCCGGCCTGGAGAACACCCTGGCCATAAGGATCATATACCTGCCGACAAGCCCGAAAACCCGATTCATTTATTATTTAGTGGCGAGTGAATTTAGTGAGTAATGAGAAATGACAAGCTACAAATTTAGTTGCTAACGATAAGTGACTAAGTTGGCTACTAACGATAAGTGACAAGCGACAAACTTAGTTGTTGACGAAAAGTGACAAATGGCCGGCGACTAAATAATTGGTCGCCAATCATTTCTCACTGCTCCTTTATTTCTTCGTAGTCGACATAGTCGCCCACGTCGCCACCGATCTTTTTGTTTTCGCGATAGCGGGTGGCGTCGACGGTGATCTCGCCTTCGCGACGCGCCTTGCGTCCGTTGCGATTTGCACTCCCCTGCCATGCCCCCTGCCCGGAACGTGCGGCGGCCTCGAACTCGCGGCTCTTTTTGGTCACCCAGCCGCGTAACAGTGCACGCCCCACCAGACTGATGAGGTAAAAGACGAGAATGATGATGAAAATTGTATTAAGAAATTTCATAACGCTGCAAAGATAGTGGTTTTTCCACAAAAGCAGTATATTTGTACTCCAAATTTGAAAACCGCAATGGAACTTACACAACTTACCGCCCTCTCGCCCATCGACGGCCGCTATGCCGGGTCGACCGTGGAACTGCGACGCTACTTTTCGGAGCAGGCGCTGATCCGATACCGCATATTGACCGAGGTTGAGTACTTTATTGCCCTGTGCCGCCTGCCGCTGCCGCAACTCGCCGGCTTTCCCGAAGGACGGTTTGACGAACTGCGCGAGCTGTATAAGAACTTCACGCAGGCCGACGCCGAGGCGGTCAAGCAGATCGAGGCTACGACCAATCACGACGTCAAGGCGGTCGAATACTTCATCAAACAGCGCATGGAGGCCCTCGGACTGGGCGCATGGAGAGAGTTTGTCCACTTCGGCCTCACCTCGCAGGATGTGAACAACACCGCCATCCCCCGTTCGCTGAAAGACGCCTCCCGGGAGCTCTATTTTCCCATGCTCGAGGAGCTTGTAGCCCTGCTGAAAGAGCTTGCCGGACAGTGGCGCGACATTGCGATGCTCGCCCGGACGCACGGCCAGCCCGCCTCGCCGACAAAGCTGGGCAAGGAGATGATGGTTTTCGTCGAGCGGCTGCGCAAGCAGATCGACATGGCCCGGGCCATACCCACGCCGGCCAAATTCGGCGGCGCGACGGGCAATTTCAACGCCCACGTGGCCGCATACCCCAACGTCGACTGGGTGGATTTCGCCAACCGTTTTGTGGCCAGTCTGGGGCTCGAACGGTCGCAAACCACCACGCAGATAGAACATTACGACAACATGGCGGCTATCTTCGACAGTTACAAGCGTATAAATACCATACTTACGGATCTTTGCCGCGACGTGTGGAGCTACGTGTCGATGGAATATTTCAAACAGAAGATCAAGCAGGGCGAGGTCGGCTCGTCGGCCATGCCACACAAGGTCAATCCGATAGATTTCGAGAACGGCGAGGGCAATCTCGGCGTGGCCAACGCCCTGTTCGAGCATCTGGCCGCCAAGCTGCCCGTCTCGCGCCTGCAACGCGACCTGACCGATTCGACCGTGCTGCGCAACATCGGCGTGCCGATGGCCCACACCACAATCGCCGTCCGCTCGATAATCAAGGGGCTCAACAAACTGATAATAAACCCCGAAGCCATAGCCCGCGACCTTGCCGACAACTGGGCGGTCGTGGCCGAGGGCATCCAGACCATCCTGCGCCGCGAGAGCTACCCGTCGCCCTACGAAGCCCTCAAAGCCCTCACCCGCACCAACAGGCCCATTGCGGAGGCTGATATTAAGGCGTTTATAGATTCGCTCGAACTGTCGGACGAGGTCAAGGCCGAGTTGCACCGCCTCACCCCGCAAAGCTATACGGGACTGTTTTAACAGCGACATACATGTTTGCGGAGAGGTCGGCGCCAAGCCTTTCGCGTCAAACCTTCACAAGGAGGCCGCACGCGAAGCAGGCGGGAGTCGCGGCAGGTTCCCTCCTGTCGCTGTGCCCCTCTTCTGTTGCGGCAGGCTTCATCCTGTCATTATTGCGCCCATTGTCACGGTGCGCCCTTTCTTGCCATTATTGCGCCCTCTTCTGTCGCGGCAGGCTCCTCTTGTCATTATTGCGCCCTTTTCTCGCCATTACGCGTCCCTTTCAGTCGGCGAGCAGGGCGAAGCAATCCGTCCTTAGCCACACCGGATTGCTTCGCCCTGCAGTAAATACAATGATGCGATTCAGGACAGGATCACTTGGGGCTTGCTGCTTTCGCAATGATGTTTAGCGATGCGGCAACGGGCTGCCCTCCCCCCTCGAATGAGGCTCAGTATTGCTCCCTGTCGTTGGGGAAATCCCCGCTCTTGACGTCGGCGATATAATTCGTGAAGGCATCGGTCATAACCTTGTGCATGTCGGCATAGCGGCGCAGGAAGCGGGGCGAAAACTCGTGGTTGGCCCCCAGCATGTCATGGGCTACCAGCACCTGACCGTCAAGTTTGCCGCCGCCGATGCCTATCATGGGTATGTGCAGCTCCGAGGCAACGCGCTCCCCCAGTGCGGCGGGAATTTTTTCGAGCACGATGCCGAAGCAGCCCGCATCTTCAAGCAGATGAGCGTCGCTGAGCAGTTTCTCGGCCTCGTCCTGCTCTCGGGCACGCACGGCGTAGGTGCCGTATTTATGTATCGACTGCGGCGTGAGGCCCAGATGGCCCATGACCGGAATGCCCGCCGATAGGATCCTCTCCACCGATTCGAGCACCTCTGCGCCACCCTCCAGCTTCACCGCGTCCACTTCGGCCTCCTTCATGATGCGTATGGCCGAGGCGAGTGCCTGTTTGGAGTTGCCCTGATAGGTGCCGAACGGCAGGTCGACCACCACGAGCGCGCGTTTCACTCCGCGCCGGACGCTGGCGGCATGGTAAATCATCTGGTCGAGCGTGATGGGCAGCGTCGTACGGTGGCCGGCAACGACGTTGGCCGCCGAATCGCCCACCAAGGCCACATCTATCCCCGCCGCATCCATAATACGCGCCATCGTATAGTCGTAAACGGTGAGCATGGCGATCTTCTCGCCCCGCCGTTTCATCTCCGTCAGGCGCAACGTGGTTACGACCCTCTCCTCTCCCTGGACAGCAGACATGGTTTATGCTGTTATTGTGTGTATTAGTGTGTTTTTTCGTACTCTGGCGCGGCTTCGTGGCCGGTTATCCGCAACTGCACAATGGCGGTATGCCCGAAGCGCAGAGGGAAATTTTTGCGATTGAAAACTGGTCATCATAATTGTTGTACTGCCGAAAAAAAACGGCACAACAAAAGTACTACTTTTTTGCAATATAGTGCGGTAAAGTACTGTTTAATGCACTATTTTTGTTATCCCAAATAGCCCCGTATTCAAATTAAAAGCCTCATAATCAAAAGATTACAAGGTTTAAGCAGTGATCCCATCAGGATTCGAACCTGAGACCGTCAGATTAGAAATCTGATGCTCTATCCAGCTGAGCTATGGGACCTTTTTTCGGGGAGCAAAAGTAAGACTATTATTTCATTTATCCAAACCTTTGCCGGTGCGGACTTGTAACCGGCGACAACGTTGCGGCCTGCGGTAACTTGCAACCGGCGGACAGACAACGTTGCGGCCTGAGGCAGCGAAACGTCTGTCATTTGGGCCCTGTATACCGGTAATGCCCGATAATTTTGTAGTCGAACAGACAGTCTTCGAGCTGCTGGCCCCAGCCGATGTTGTGGACGATCTTGTGTCGCAGGCCGTCGCGAGAGAGGCGATCGACCACCAGCCCGATATGCGTCGCGCCGCCTTTGAGCTCCCAACAGACGATGTCGCCAGGCAGATAATCGCCCGGGTCCGTGGAAATTCGACACACCGTCCCCTTGCGCGAGAAGAATTTCATCAGATTGGGCACGCGACGGTGGTCAATGTTGGTGTCGGTGCGCTTCATGCCCCA